>DATGMS010000246.1:0-13026 GCA_035307285.1 Cyclobacteriaceae bacterium | reverse complement strand
GGCATAGTCCGCGTCGGCCATCGGACATCCGACACCCGACATCCGTCATCCGGCCAATCTTCCGTCTCCGGTCTTCCAACCTCACACATTCACATGCCGTTCCGCATGGTAAGAAGATCTCACCAATGGGCCGGATTCCACATATTTAAGGCCTCTTTTTAATCCTTCCTCACGGTAGCGGTCAAACTGATCCGGATGGATAAATTCAGCTACTTCAATGTGCATTTTGGTAGGCTGTAGGTATTGGCCTAAGGTGAGAATATCGCAGCCGTGAGCCGCCAGGTCATCCATGGCTTTATGGACTTCATCGGGCTTCTCGCCTAAGCCCAGCATGATGCCGGTTTTGGTACGCTTGCCGTATTCCTTGGTCAGCTTGATCTGTTCTAAGGAGCGTTGGTATCTAGCTTGCGGCCTGACTCTTCTGTAGAGACTTTCCACGGTTTCCATGTTGTGGGAGACTACTTCCTGTCCGGCGCTGATCATTCTGTAGAGAGCATCCCAGCTCGACTTCACATCAGGGATCAATGTTTCAATGGTGGTTTGGGGGGAAAGCTTTTTGGTTTCCACTACGGTCTGGTACCAAATTTCTGCTCCCCGGTCTTTCAGTTCATCGCGGTTGACGGAGGTGATCACGGCGTGTTTTACGCCCATCAGCTGTATGGCTTCCGCTACCCTTCTTGGTTCGTCGGTATCATATTCTGGCGGACGTCCGGTGGCGACTGCACAAAAAGAACAGGATCGGGTGCAGACATTGCCCAAGATCATAAAAGTGGCCGTTCCTGCTCCCCAGCATTCGCCCATATTGGGGCAGTTGCCGCTTTCACAGATGGTATGCAATTTATGCTCGTCTACCAACTTTCTGACCTTCGCGTATTCCCTGCCTATAGGAAGCTTTACTCTAAGCCAGTTGGGCTTTTTCCTTTTGGTTTCCTCCTCGGATATTACTGGTAGTTCAATCATGGCATGTTCCTTAATTCAGGCAAAATTAACCTTTTAGGCCGGGATATCCCAATCTAGGCTCACTTCCTGAATCCATAGAAAAGGGTAAAATAGGCAGACTGGTATATTTGCCGGTTATTGATGGTTGGCATCAGTTCAATTTCCTTAGTAAAACCTTCCAACAGATATCCAAGTTCCAATCCCGTTACATTTGATTTAAACACCCCGAACTCAAAGACAAGGGCCGCTTTTGCATGTCCCCCAATAGCCAGTTCCGACTGTCCAATTCCTTCAAAAATCCTCCCCGGGCCGAGTACATCCCAAAAAACATGGACATCCGGGTCGTATTGTTCCCGTACCGACTCGGAGCGGCTGACGGCGTATTCTATATAATAAGGAGCGACCAAACCCAAAGTTGGTCCCACAGCCCCTAAGATGGAAATCTGCACACCTTTTTGCGGTGCTTTCTTAAACAAAAGATGCTCTCTACCATACTGGGGCCGGATGGAATAAAGATAATTGGTTTTGCCAAAAACAAAGCTGTTGCCCAAGACGGTGTTGTACCTCACCTCCCGAGGGTTTTTGACGTTGGCCAGTTCAACCAGAAAGAATTGGAAGTTTTTTTCGTCTATTCTATAGCCGAACTTAAGGTTCACTCCCCCGATAAGCCCGCCGTTGGTGTTTTTGTTTACCCCGAAAAGTACCTCCCGGTCATATTCATAGTCACCGGCATCTTCGCGCTGGGCAAGAGTCAATTGGGATAGCCCCATAAGGAACAGGAAGACCAGATATTTTTTTCCTTTTGTCATAATTGGTCTGGAATTATACGCTAATTTTGCACCTAAGTTATTGAATAGAAAATAAAAGTAAGCGTTTATGTCAACTATAAAAAGCCGCTTTCTGGGAAATAATTCTATACCTCTTGAAGAAAGACACTTTTAGTTCTGCTGTCGATTATTTTTTTCAGCAAGACTGTAGCGTTTATTCCCTCATGGCCGTCTTCATTATAGAACTGCCCCAAAACTAAACCCATTCAGTTGGAAAAAGACCTTATACAGGAAGCAAAGGATGGAAAGCCGAGATCACTGGAAAGGCTTTATCGGCATTTCTATGGCTATGCCATGAGCGTTGCTTTAAGGTACTCCAACTCCAGGGAGGAGGCCTGTGAGATTGTCAATGACAGTTTTATGAAAGTCTTCGACAAGCTGGGGCAATACACCGAGGAGAGTTCATTCAAAGGTTGGTTTAGAAGAATCCTCATCAATACCTCTATTGACTACTACCGGAAAAATGTCAAATACTACGCGGACATGGAGATAGAGAAGGCCGACCAAAAAATTTCTGACCCTAGCGTGGTGGATGAGCTGTCCAAGGAAGAAATTTTAAAGGTATTAAGAGAGCTGCCCGAAATGTTGCGGATCATCTTCAACATGTACGAAATAGAGGGCTATAGCCACAATGAAATCGGCGAGCAGCTAGGGATTCCCGCAAGCACCAGTAGGACCTATCTGGCCAGGGCCAAGCAAAGATTGAGAGACAAGATTACAGTATTAAATAAAATCAAAGATGAAGGAGCAGTTCGATAAGAAGCTGATAGAGAAGATTAAGATCTCCTTCGAGGACCACGAGGAGCCCTTTAATCCCCAGGAATGGGAGAAGCTATCCCATGCCTATTTCCATCCTGCCAAAAAGAAAAAACTTGTCTACTGGCCGTTTTTGATTTCTGGCGTTGCCGCCTCCTTGTTGTTGATGTTCGTCTTCTGGCCCATTGGAGATGACCTTCAAAAGAACGTTCAGACCATTGCCGATTCGATCACGATTGAAGGGAAGCAATTCGAGAAAATTGAATTGCCACGGGATATAGCTCCGGAAAATCTTGCGATAGCTGACCCAAAGACCCCCGAAGCCATGGAGGCGCATACCAATTTTCCAGTGGAAGAAACAGCTGGGACTTCCGAGAGCTCACGACAAGTTATTGTCCCTATCGATGCTGATCCTTCCTACGCTGCCGCATCGCTCAACCAGATGGCCCCCCAGTTTGAACGGTCAAAAGAAATACTTCAGGATATCAACAAGAATGCAGCAAATGAGAAAATAGGCAACTCGGTCATTGCTTACGACAACGATTCGCAAGCAGCCCAACAGTATCTTGAACAATGGAAATCCGAAGGGCAAACTACTGAATCCCTCGTCCGGGAGAAAAATAACAGCAATAATGTAAGACTAGGCTTCACTGTAGGGCCGCAAACTTCCTCTAACCCTGTCGCTGGAATGTCTCTAGGCGCCGGTGTCATGTCGGAATTCTCCTTTAGCAATAGGCTTAAATTAGATGTGGGCATCGCCTATGCCAGCCACAGCATGGTACCTGACAATTCCTTGCCCAGTACTGCCACAATGGACAGTCCAAAAAGCGAAATGTTCTCCTCCCTGACCAATTCCCCAAGGTTGATAGGCTCCAATGCTGAACTTAATTTCTCGGGATTGGACATTCCCGTCAATTTAAAATACAAGGTGATGGACAAGGAGAAATCCGGATTGTTCCTTATCACGGGGCTGTCCAGTATGGTATACCTGAACCAGCAGACCACCGAGACTGTCGCGGTCAACTCCTACTTCAATGCCAACACCAGCGGCGATTTGGAATTCCAGCGTTCAGTACAGGAATTTACGCACGAGGCGGGACCTGAGGACACTGCTGATGGAGTTGACCTGGGCAGGATGCTTAACCTTTCCGTTGGCTATGAATATAACCTAAAGAACGGCACTTACCTTTCTATTGAACCTTATTATAAACTACCTTTGGGGGACATGACTTTTGCCAACCAGCAATTTTCCATAGGCGGTCTTAACCTGAGAATGAATTTCAGGATCGGCAAATAAATCAACACAATTTAACTCTTATAATGAAAACAATTATCAACAGTACAATGGCTATTCTCTTGGCCGCCGTTTTAGCTACAGGTTGCATTCAGGAGACGGAATCTGATTTCGACAAAATAGTCCAGAGAGATGATGCCCTTTTAGAAGCTCACATTTCTTCCAACAATATTGAAGCTACCAAGACTCAATTGGGCTATTACTACCGGAAGGATGTAGAAGTGGACGAAGGCTCACAGTTCGCCAACAACGACATTATCGGTATCTACTATGAGATCCGCACTATTGATGGCCATTTGATTGATTCTTACCTTGATGAGGACAACAACCCCATTGTGTATAAATATACCCAGAACGGGCTGTGGCCATCTGCAGTGGGTTTTGCTTCAGGTCTTGCAAAACCGGGTGAGGAATTCACGTTGTATATTCCCTCTTACTTGGCCTATAACACCTATTCTTATGAGCAACTCATTACCTCAGGCGCTAATTTGATCGTAAAGGTAAAATATGTGAGAAAATACACTCAGGATCAGGTAAAGCAATTAGAGGATCAAATGATCCAAGCCTATATCGCGGAGAATGAGCTTGAGGGTTTTGAGAAAAACGACAAAGACATCTATATCCGGGTAGTGGAAGAAGGAGAAGGCGAGCCTTCAAAAAACGGTAATACCATTACTTTCTCCTATGAAATGTTTGAATTGGAAGGGACGAAAGCAATTGCTGAATCTACTACCAATAATGCGGTAATTTCTTTAGGGTCGGCTCAGAACATGGAATTCCTGAACCAAAGCTTGGTGAACTTGCCCAAAGGAGGGGAAGTTGAGGTAATCGCACCATCCCATGCCGCTTACGGTGAAACCGTACAGGTAATTCCGAACGAAATTCGTCAAGACTTAGTGAAGAAAGGCGAATTACAGCAGTTTACTCCTCCCTACGCCCCAATTAGGTTCAATGCAGAGATGATCAGAATCCAATAGAGGCTGAGATTGTTTGTGGTTAATTTTTCAGCCAGTCCCGTTGAGGGGCTGGCTTTTGTATTTTAATTCTTACCTAAAGATTTCACCAAAGCCCTTGCGCCTTCATTGTTGTCTGCTTTAGCTGAGGGGTAGAAATCCCTCTGTAATCAGACTTTAGCCAAAGCAATTGCTTACATGTTCCTAACGATCAATAGCATCTGACCTTTTTTTCCCTTGCCTAAAACGCTCCTACAATCCAACTGTACCGTGAAAGTCGCAGCCCATTTTTTTAAAAGAGGGCTAGTCTCTTTTGGGGTTATCCCCGGTTCCTGTTTGCACCCGCGTCCTGGGAGATGGATTTTTGTTGAAAATTGTAATAAATACAGTTATTTTCAGCCGTTAATCAAATTCATTTGCCCGTTTATAAATTTATTCTTTAAATTGGAGCCCAAATTTAACCTATATGAACATCTATAATAGCAGAATCCAATTTTTGGTTTTTCTGGGTTGCCTATTTCTTTTTGCTGCGTGCTCGCAAAGATCGGGAACTCCCAAAGTACTAGTTTTTAGTAAAACAGCAGGGTTTTATCATGAATCCATTCCTACCGGCGTAGCCGCCCTCCAAAAGATCGGCCAGGAAAACGGTTTCGATGTAGACACTACCACCAATGGGGAAATGTTCACTGAAGAAAATCTCAAACAATACAGTGCCGTTATTTTTTTAAGCACTACAGGTGATGTATTGAACAACTATCAGGAAGCAGAGTTTGAGCGATACATCCAGGCGGGTGGAGGATATGTCGGTATCCACGCTGCTGCCGATACAGAATATGAATGGGCTTGGTATGGGAAGATGGTGGGAGGCTATTTCAGTGACCACCCGGGCATACAGGATCCACATCCCAATGTACAGAAAGGCACGATAGAAGTTGTGGATAAGAATCATCCAACCACTGAGTTTTTGCCCTCGCCATGGGAAAGGACAGACGAATGGTACAGCTATAAGGATTTCAATGAAGAAGTTAATGTCTTGATGACCTTGGACGAGGCAAGTTATCAGGGAGGTTTGGATATGGGAGAACACCCAATCGCCTGGTATCATGATTATGATGGAGGCAGGGCCTTTTATACCGGGGGAGGACATACGGCTGCTTCCTTTCAAGAAGATCTTTTTTTAAGACATCTAGTGGAAGGGATCAAATATGCGATGGGATCCAACAAGGAGCTGGATTATTCGAAAGCCAATACCCAGAGGGTGCCGGAGGAAAATCGTTTTACCAAAACCACGCTGTCGCTGGGGGAGTTTACTGAACCTACTGAACTGGCCGTGTTGCCAAACCTTGACATACTTATTGCGCAAAGAAGAGGAGAATTACTGTTGTACAAAAATGGCGACTCCGCAGTTAATCAGATCGCCCAACTCGATGTTTATTGGAGAACCGATGTAAGGGGAGTCAATGCGGAAGAAGGATTGATGGGTCTTCAGGTTGACCCGAATTTTGCTGAGAACAACTATGTTTATCTGTTTTATAGTCCTACAGACACCAGCACCAACAGATTGTCCCGTTTTAAATTTCAAAACGATCAGCTGGACTTTTCATCGGAGCAGATGATACTGGAATTCTATTCCCAAAGGGATATATGCTGCCACACCGGGGGATCCATCGCTTTTGGCCCGGATGGCTTATTGTACTTGTCGACAGGGGACAACTCCACCCCGTTCAATCAGCCTAGTTCGCAATTCACCCTTCAGGGATACGCTCCATTGGACGAACGTCCCGGATTTGAACAATACGATGCAGCACGATCTTCGGGAAATACCAATGACCTTCGAGGTAAGATACTAAGGATAAGAATTTTGGAAGATGGAAGTTATGAGATTCCGGAAGGCAATTTATTTCCACAAGGAACTGAAGGAACCCGACCAGAAATTTACGTTCAGGGCAACAGAAATCCGTACCGGATTTCTGTGGATCAAAAGAACAGTTTCCTCTACTGGGGCGAAGTGGGTCCTGATGCTCGTGCGGACAGCATGGGCGTTAGAGGACCAATGGGTTATGATGAGGTAAACCAAGCCCGTGAGGCAGGCTTCTTTGGATGGCCGTTTTTTATTGCGGATAATCTCCCATACCGCCAGTTTGATTACGCTACAGGCCAAGTAGGACAGGCTTTTGATCCGGCCAAGCCGATCAACCCTTCCAAGAACAATACCGGCCTGAGAGATCTTCCGCCGGCCCAATCTGCCTTCATCTGGTATCCATATGAAGTTTCAAACGAATTCCCACAAGTCGGGACTGGAGGAAGGAATGCAATGGCGGGCCCTGTTTATTATTCAGACTTATATCCAGAAGACACCCGCCTTCCCGAATATTACGACGGTAAGTTGTTTATCTATGAATGGATTAGGGGCTGGATCAAGGCCGTGACCATGGATGCCAATGGTAATTTTGTGAAAATGGAGCCGTTTATGGAGAACACTCAATTCAATTCATTGATAGATATGGAAATGGGACCTGACGGCAAATTGTATCTCCTAGAATATGGTAACGGCTGGTTTACTAAAAATGCAAATGCCTCTTTAGCGAGGATTGACTATAATTCCGGTAACAGGTCGCCTATTGTAGCGGATATTAATGTGAGCAAAACATCAGGTCTTGCTCCTCTTGAGGTGGAAATTACAACTACTGCTTCCGACCCTGAGAACGATCCGTTGACGTATGTATGGAACCTCGGCAATGGTGAGACAAGAGAGACAAAAGAGCCTAAACTTTCCTACACCTATGAACAGAATGGAGATTTTAGCGTTTCGGTAGAGGTTCGGGATCCGTCAAATCTTACAGCGAGAAGCAATACAGCAGACGTTTATGTGGGAAATGTAGCTCCTGAGATAAACATTACTATTCAAGGGAACAAAACCTTCTATTTCCCCAACAAACAAGTTAGTTACGCTGTGGAGGTGACTGACGAAGATCATCCTGATGCGGGAGATGACCTTTCTTCTTTAGTGGTTTCTGCCGACTATATCGAAGGTATGGATCAAGCTGAAGCATCTATGGGACACCTGATCATGACTGACGCTATGATGGGGAAAGCATTGGTGGAGTCACTTACCTGCAGATCATGTCATAATGTGAGCGACGCATCCGTAGGGCCTGCTTACACGGCGGTCGCCGAAAGGTATAAAGGCAATCCCCAAGCCGAGACTCACCTGATCAACAAGATCCTTAAGGGAGGTTCCGGCGTATGGGGCGAGGTCATGATGCCCGCCAATCCTGATATGAAAGAAGCCGATGCAGATCGGATTGTAACTTGGGTGCTGTCCCTTGCGGGAGACCAAAAAGCCAACCAAAGTCTTCCTGCTTCCGGAACTCTGGATCCTACTGTGGGCAAGCCCCTTTCAAATAATGGCGTATTTATTCTATCGGCCAGTTATACAGACAAAGGAGGGGAAAATATCAAGCCGCTAACGGGATCTAATGCAGTAACCCTTCAAAATAGCATTTTGGATTTAAGTAGAGCAAGTGATGTGCAGGGCTTCAGCTCGTTCAATGCTGATGGAAGGAACCTGTTGATTGCTCCATCCAGCTTAGCTTCTTTTGCAATTCCCCAGATCGATCTTACTGACGTTACAGCTATAGCTATCACTACTGGCAGCCAACAACCACTAAAAGCGGGGTATAAGGTAGTTGTAAAACTAGATGGAGCGGATGGAACTACCATCGGGGAAGGGACCGTAGGACCGAAAAACAGTTCTGGACAAGGTCCATTCAATTCTGGTTCTACATCCATAAAACTTAATCCGATAACCGACGGAAAATTCCATGATCTCTATTTTGTCACAGAGCCGTTGGGTGAAGACGAGACAAGCATGGCTTTACTTTCGGTAGAAGTTAAAGCGGAGTAAACCAAGATTCTATCAATTTAAGAAAACCAGGGCGCTTTATTGTTCCCTGGTTTTTTTGCTTACTCATGTGTCAGATTTATAATTGAATTTTATGGTACTGAAGTTTTGATTGGAGCAGACTGTTTTATCAGGAAAATAGGAGAGAAGTTAAATGAATGACAGGTATCTTCAAAACTCTTTGGAATCTGTGGGAAAAAGCGTATCAATTGCTCATACCCAGAGCCCTCGCCTGTGGTCAGTCGCCTGTTTGTTGGAATAAATTATTTTCCCAACAAATCTCCGTAGGTTCGGATGCCAGCTCGATGAGCTATTGTAAGTAATTTTAGCAGGAGCTGGGCAGTCAAAAAAGCGTCTCCTGAGGCAGTATGCCGATCATCCAGGGGAATATGGTACCGTTCGCATAATTTGTCTAGAGAATAATCCAAACCGTTGATCATCCTTGGATTGTAGTTTTTACCGTTTTCCAGCCTCACCGCTAGGTCAAAGGTGTCTATGGTTGGGTTTAGGATTTTTTTCAGGCCAAATGTTTTGCCAGCCTTCTCAAGCATCGCTTTGTCAAACCCGGCATGATGGGCCACAAGTATCGTATTTGCCAGTTGCTCCAGAAATTGTTTTACAAAAACAGATGGATCGGCAAAGCCGTCGTGCCTGATAATTCCGTGGATTTTAACCGCTTCCTTGTTTTGTTTGCTTGGCTTCAGATAATACTCCTGGACGCTGTTGACCAAAATTCGGTTTCCCCTTACCTGGATAGCCCCGTAGGAGACAATCTCGTTGGTCTTAGGGTTGAGCCCGGTAGTTTCAGTATCTAGTACTGTAAAAACAAGCTCCGAAACTGGTGTGTGTTTTGGGATCTTATTTTTAAACAAGTTTTCGTATTCCGTCACGAAAGACGTCGGCGGAATAACTTCTTTCTTAAGAAAGCCGAACCATGCCATCAGCCCATGAAATTTAATTGGAAACGCACTGCAATGATATTCTGAAGTTCATCAATTGGCACGAAGGCATTCTTGAGCAGTTGCCTTTGAAGCTTACCTAGATCATTGGGTTGGATATATCTTCCCGAGTCACCCAATCTTAAACCTTCGGTAACCCGAATACGCATGAAGATTTCGTAAGCTTTCCCTACTTCCCGGAAGATCTCCCTATTCTGAGGCTCCAATTCAGCCAATTTCTCAAACCGTTTAAAAGTATTGTTGATTCCCACGACCTGGTGGCTGAGCACCAATAATCTGGCAGCGTCCACCAGAGGCATCATCGCTCTTAGCTTGATGTCGAACTTGTCCTGATGTTGCCCGGACTTTTCCACCAAAAAATTCCTAAAAAAGCCCAATGGAGCCGGATTTAACAGTGCATTTTTGGCTAGGAAGTTCAAGAAGATTTTTCTTTCTCCCACCAAATTATAGATATGGCTAGTCATTTCTTGCGCCAATTCCTTAGCTCCATAAACGGCCCGGTAATCGAAAAAGATGGAGATTTTCAATAAGGCTTCAGGATCCGGGTTCAGTATCCATTGTTTAAAATAGCCTTTCCATATCGACAGCGGCTGACACCATTCAGGATTGTTAGCCATAATCTCCGCAGGACAAGGTTGAAAACCGCAGACCTTCAATATCTCAAGGACTTCATGCCCTAGTTTGAGCAGGTATTCCTGAATTCGGCTCGTATCCTGTCCAGCCGGATCTTCATACACGATCGCATTGTCTATGTCAGTTCTCAGCAGTTGCTCCTCACGGCCTTCACTACCCAAAGCCAAAAAGCAGAATCGCACGTCGCAAACATCGTGATATTCCGCATCATACTTTTCTTTAGCAATAATCACCGCTCGTTGGATCAGTACATCATTGATCTCTGAAATAATCCTTGATACAAAGTTGATAGACATTTCGTTTTCAAGGTAGGAGTGAAGCAGTGTTTCCGCTTGGTTCCGTAGTCTTGCTAGTTGTTCCACCTCCTTACTTTTCATCATGGTATGGATGATTACCGCTGGGCTATAGCCTTGTGACAGGAGAATATCGTGGTCAGATGCAATTCCGGTAATGCGGCTTTGAGGAGTTCCGTCTTCTGTAATGATCAGGTGGTGGATGCGGTTTTTGATCATCGCGAGGTAGGCGGAGGAAAAATCACACTTTTTGTCGATGGTGATTAAAGGTTTTGACATTATCTCTTCCACAGGAACATCTGTCGGCTTACCGGCCGCAAGAATACGGTTTCTTAGATCTTTATCGGTGATGATTCCCAAGGGATATTGACGATCGTCCACAACTACAATGGATCCGACTCCCCTGTCACTCATTTTTTTTGCAGCTTTACTGATGGTCTCTTCCTTGAGACAGGTCAACACTTCCGGTGAATACCGAAACGGCGATTGTTCGGTAAAAACCATCACCTTGTTTTCCTGTGATTGCTGCTTGAAAAACCGTCCCGCCATCTGTGATTGGGCGAGATCCGATCTAACTACTACCTTACCTGAGGCAAAGCCCGCCGCAAAATATAAACTCACTCGGGTGTTTGCTTCTAGTATTTTCTCAAATATTTGTACTGGAATGGCATATAGCAAAGTGTCCTCTGCGGCCAATGCATTAAGAACGTACGGCCGCTTCCCCAAGAGTGCCAATACACCAAATACATCGCCTTCATCGCAATATTCCATAATGTGGATGATGCCGTTGCGGTTTTCTGTAAGGTTGATGAATCCTTCCTTTACAATGAAAAAATAATTCTTTGCCGGTTCTCCTTGCAAAAAAAGATATTCGCCTTGGGCATAATACATTAATTCGACCTCCTGCGCTACCTCCCGCAATATCTCCTCCGATAAAAAATTGAAAGGGGGATATTTTTTTAAAAACTCTTTAACCCTGTTGACAACAACATTGGCCATGGATATTCATTTATATGTCTGGGATTGAGATGGAGAGGAAACAGGCCGAGGTCCTCTTTTTGATGTCTCTCGGCCTAAATCGATGCTTTTCTAAGTCGCCCTCCTTTATTTCACTCTTCCTTCAATGATTTGATCGACTATTTCAGGATCGAGTAAAGTAGACGTATCGCCCATGTTTTCCAAGTTTCCTTCAGCCACTTTGCGGAGGATCCTCCTCATGATCTTTCCAGAACGAGTTTTGGGAAGTCCAGGTACAATTTGAATTTTGTCCGGTCTAGCTATGGGACCTATGCTATTTGTGACTGTTAGCTTGATTTCATTGATCAAATTAGTTTCCGTTCTGTTGTCCAAGTCGCAAATGATAAAGGCGTAGATGCCTTGGCCTTTTACTTCATGGGGATAACCAACAATGGCGGATTCTATGACCCTTGGGTGTTCGTTGATGGCATTTTCTACTTCGGCCGTGCCCATTCTATGACCGGATACATTGATCACATCATCTACGCGTCCCAATATCCTATAATAGCCATCATGATCCCTTTTCACCCCGTCACCAGTAAAATACATGCCTTTGTAGGTATCGAAATAGGTTTGTCGGCACCTTTCGTGGTCGCCATAAGTTGTTCTGATCATCCCCGGCCAAGGGAATTTGATACAAAGGTTCCCCTCCACGGAATTTCCCCTTAATTCCTTGCCCTCGGGATCGACAATTACCAATTGAACACCTGGAAGAGGTAGGGTAGCATAGGCTGGTTTTGTTGGGGTGATTCCAGCTATGGGGGAAACCATGATGCCTCCTGTCTCTGTCTGCCACCAAGTATCTACTATGGGGCATCTGGTCTTGCCAATATGGGTATAATACCAATGCCACGCCTCCTCATTGATAGGTTCTCCTACAGAACCCAATACTTTTAGGGAGTCCAGCTTATAGGGGGCAATAGGGTCGGTTCCCAAAGCCTGAAGAGAGCGGATGGCCGTGGGTGCGGTGTAGAATTGATTGACTCCGTATTTCTCAATGATAGCCCAAAATCTGCCAGCATCAGGGTAAGTGGGTACTCCTTCAAACATCAGAGTGGTGGCACCGGCGAGCAAGGGGCCGTAGACAATATAAGAATGTCCGGTAACCCATCCAATATCCGCGGTACACCAGTACACATCTCCTGGAGAATATTGAAATACGTTCTCAAAGGTGTATTTGGTATATACCATGTATCCTCCACAAGTATGGACTACGCCTTTTGGCTTACCGGTAGAGCCTGATGTATACAGGATATACAGCATATCTTCACTATCCATTTCTTCGGCTTGGCATACGCCATCCGGCTGGCTCGCGACTTCTTCATGCCACCAGGTGTCTCTCCCCTCTTTCATCTGTACCTCCTGATGGGTTCTTTGGTAAACAATCACCGACTCAACACCCGGTGCATTTTCTACTGCTTGATCTACTACCGCTTTTACGGGAATTTTTT
>DATGMS010000245.1:0-2214 GCA_035307285.1 Cyclobacteriaceae bacterium | reverse complement strand
GAAAAGGTCTGATCGTCGCCACCAGAGGAATTGAAGAGACTCCATTGCCTTTGCGCAAATCCCTCTGCTGAGAAAAGAACGAAGAGCAGGAGAAAACCTACTTTTCTCCCACATAGATGGCGCTTATACCAAAAGTCAGTGATTTGCATGTTGTGTTTTTAAAGCCAACTCTCTCCAATATGGTCAGAAATTCATCGCCGTAAGGAAACGCCTGAACTGATTCCGGAAGATAAGTATAGGCATCGTTATCTTTGGACACCAATTTACCTATTTGTGGAAGAACGTAATTAAAGTAGAAATTGTATCCCTGCTTCATGGGAAATTTCTCCGGCTTTGAAAACTCAACAATCACCGTTTTTCCTCCCGGCTTGAGCACGCGGTACATATCCGACAGGCCTTTTTCGAGGTTTTCAAAGTTTCTAACACCAAAGGAAACGATGACTGCATCGAAATTATTCTCCGGGAAGAGCAACTTTTCGGAATCGCCCAACTGTAGTTCAATCAGGTGGTCCAATTTTTTCTTCTTCATTTTCTTCCTTCCCTCCTCGAGCATCCCTTCGGAAATATCCACCCCTATCACCTTTTCAGGATTTAGCGCCAAGGCTTCAATAGCAAAGTCCCCGGTGCCGGTCGCGATATCCAGGATCAGTTTTGGCTGGTCCTTTTGAAGCATTTTGATGGCTTTCTTCCTCCACAAGACATCAATACCCAGGCTGAGGACGTGGTTTAAAAGGTCATAGTGCTTGCTAATGTTGTTGAACATGTTGGCAACCTGTTCTTTCTTGCCCTCATTTCGATCCTTGTAGGGTACTATTGACATGCGGATTTTTGATGGATAGTTGTGCAATATTACTAACTAAAGCTGACATTGGAAAAATGTTAAACATATTAATGGAAGGCTGGTTTTAAAGGGAAAGCCCTATCTTTGCATATACATTGACCTGTGAAGCAACCCTATGATCAAAAAGGCCGAGTTTTTAATTAGTAATACCGATTACAAAAAATGCCCTTCGCCCAACAAGCCGGAGTTTGCGTTTATTGGCCGCTCCAACGTAGGCAAAAGCTCCCTTATCAACATGCTCACCAATAATAAAAACCTGGCCAAGACCTCCGGAACGCCTGGAAAAACCCAGCTGATCAACCATTTTGGAATCGACGACAGATGGTATATGGTGGATTTGCCGGGCTATGGGTTTGCCAAAGTGGGGAAGAGCCTCAAGTCCAGTTGGGAAAGTATGATCAAGGGATATTTGACCAGTCGGGAAAATTTGGTGGCCACCTTTGTTCTTATTGACTGCAGGCTGGCCCCGCAGAAGATCGACCTTGAGTTTATCCTTTGGTGTGCCGAGAATGAGGTGCCTATTGTGCTGGCCTTTACCAAGGCGGACAAGCTCGCGAGGAGCGCTGTAAAAGCCAACGTATCCAAGTTCTTGAAAGCCACACAGGAATTTATAGAAGAAGCGCCTCATTATTTTGTTACCTCGGCGGAGAAAGGGGAGGGCAAAGAGGAGGTCATTGCTTTCATTGAGGAAAATGCGGAAGAATTTTACCAGGAACATTAAAGGGCGACTTGGGCATTAAGCCATAAGATTTATATTTGCCCTTTATTAAAAAAATACAACAATGGAATTTAAAGAAATTGCAACGGTTTCAGGAAAACCGGGATTATACAGAATTTTAAAGCCCAGCCGAAGTGGGGTGGTGCTCGAATCCATGGATGAGAAGAAGGCCAAAATGGTGGTAGGTACCAACCATAGGGTTTCTATTTTGAGTGAAATCTCTATCTACACCTTGACCGAAGAGGGTGCCGCTCCCCTGGAGGAGGTGATGAGGACCATCGAGAAGGAATTTAAAGGCGATACCGGCCTGGCCGCGGATGCTGACAACGATGAATATCAGGCTTTTCTAAAACACGTCCTACCTGAATTTGATGAAGATAGGGTCTATGTTTCTGATATCAAGAAATTGATCAACTGGTACAAAATTATCCGACAACATGAGCCCGAGTTACTCCAAGAGAAATCGGAAGAGGTAAAGGGCGAGGATGAAAAAGAAACCAAAGAGCCGGAACAGGAATAACTGAAGGGAATTAAACGGGCTTCTCCATACGGGAAGCCCGTTTTATTTACGCTTTGCAATAGAAGTTATACACCCGTTGTTCCCAAGCTGGAAGATC
Source organism: Cyclobacteriaceae bacterium (assembly GCA_035307285.1). Taxonomy (GTDB): domain Bacteria; phylum Bacteroidota; class Bacteroidia; order Cytophagales; family Cyclobacteriaceae; genus DATGMS01. The sequence continues at coordinate 38 of DATGMS010000245.1, read as the reverse complement.
TTTAAAAGCTTCATTTTTTTAACCCATCAAATCGGCTA
>DATGMS010000244.1:0-7287 GCA_035307285.1 Cyclobacteriaceae bacterium | reverse complement strand
ATTGGTTGATTTTGCATGGGCGCTATGTTTGTGTGGCGCGGAAGCCGAAGTGTGAGGGCTGTGGCTTGAAGGAGGTTTGTGCTTTTTATCATGGTAGTCGTAGTGCAGAATAGCGCCTGACATAAAACACCTTTGCTCGTTTCGCTTGCGGCATGCCATCTGCGCTGCCGCTTATTTCCGGAGCCTTTGTTCAGTTCGCTAAAATCCGGGAACTCGGGTAGTCGTAGTGCAATCTTGCGCCTGACATAAAACACCTGTTCATTTCGCTTGATGCCTGCTGTTTGCGCTACTGCTTATTTCCGGAACCATGTCTCAAGACGCTAAAATTCTTGAACTCGCCTTCGGCTCAAACAGCAAGAATTTTTACGCGTCTTTCTCAATGGTTCTTAATCGGAAATAATCAGAGGCTTAACAACAGGCATCTGCGCTCTGACGAGTTTTTCTGTAGGTCGCTGTTTTACACTACTTCCCTTCCAGAACTGGGGCCGTGCTTGTAACGCTACGCATCCTTGTTCATTACGGAATTTTCTGTAGGCCGCTTCTTGCACTACTTCCCTTCCAGAGTGGAGGGATGCTTGTAACGGTAGGAATGTTTGTTCACTAACGGTGTTCTCTGTAGGTGGCTGTCTCGATTTTTTCCTTATGACAAACTAGAACATTATTCTTTTCACCATGCCAGTTGTGTAAGCCGTTTCCCTGACAATCTTTAAAGTCTTTGCATGTTTTACATTGCCCAGTTCTTGTCCAGTCTCTATTTCTAAAGGGTTGAAATTTATTTTCCCAAACCGAATAAAAATTATCCTTGTAGATATTTCCTTGTGAAAAAGACCTGTCAATGTTTGGACATGCTGAAATAGAACCGTCAATTAGAATCGAACCAATATTAATTCCTGCCCGACAAAAGAAGAACGAGTCCCTTACCAATGGTTCGTATTTACCAACATAACCCTCACAACTAAATTTTATATCAATTTCTTTGGATTTCCGGCATGCTGCTATGAAGTCCATTAATTGAACAAGTTGATTGTCGGTTAGTAGTAACAATTGAACAAGTTGATTGTCGGTTAGTAGTAACTCTGGATTGTGAACGGCTCTCCCGATAGGAATAATTGTAAAAAGCCTCCATGCCTTTACATTTTTTGAAATTAGTAATTTCTTTATTTGTTCAAGTTCATTAATATTCCTTTGGTTTACACAAGTTACAATGTCAAAGTTTAAGCGATTGGAAGATGCTGCCAATTCAACTGCATTCATTACTTTGTCGAAACTTTTTTCATTATTTCTCAACCAATTATGAGATTCTTTAAGGCCATCTAAACTAATTGTCAATGCACCAATTCCTGCATTAAGTAATGAAATGTGTCTTTCTTTATCGTATAAGTGTCCATTTGAGACCATCGACCATTTAAAACCTCGTCTTCGCAGCTCTTTTCCACAAAGCTCTAAATCCTTTCGTAAAAGCGGCTCGCCACCGGTAAATACAACCGTGAAATTTTGTGGAATACTTTCTATTGTATCAATTGCTTGAAAGAAATCCTCAGCAGGCATATCTTTATTTACACTGTTTTTTGAGCAATCACTTCCACAATGCAAGCAATTTAAATTACAGCGTGTAGTACACTCCCAAAACAAATAATTGAGTTCGTGCCGTTTTGTTTCTGAAACCTTAAATTTTCTGAAACTGTATTTTATAAGTGATAAAAGCATTTATTTTTCTTCCAGAACTATATCTAAGTAAATGTCTTTGCTTAAGTCTGTTAATACCGTATCCTTATCAGCATGAAGTCCGTTTTTAATAGAATCAACATCTTGGAATCGTAGGGTTAATTCTTCCAGCATTTCCGTATAAAATGAAAACTCGCCTTCTTCATTTGTCCAGGTGTATTGCATATTGTCGGCTACAGATACTTTAATTCCTTTAATGGGTAATCCTGATGTTTTAGATTTCACCTGGCCTTCAATTAATAAATCAAGTCCAAAATCCTGCGGAGTGCCATAGCATGCTTGAAAAACAAACATGGCAGATGTCAAACTTAATCCTCCAACTATTTGCCTAATCACATTTCGTTTCATCTTAATTGATTTAGTTCTGGGATATAGTGGTCAGCAGGCTGCTGATTTGGATAATTCCGAACGCCGACCCTAATACAGTACAGGGTAAACACTCTTTTCATTGCAGAGTAATAATTATCGGGTTATCGTTGGCATTAACCTGAAGGCTGGCACCACCCAGTTCAATGGTTTTGGTGGCTTCATTAAGGTCATCAAAAAAATCAGATGGGTTGCAGGAAAGAATTAGGCCTTCCTTTTGCTTTCCGACGGGTATGCGTAATGATTCTACTTCCGGTAAACCGAGATAACTAAATATTGGTCCATTTGAAAAGACATTATTTACTTTCGACTTTTCAATGGCATAGCAATTTCCTTTTTTATCATCCAGACCAACAAAGTAAAAACCCTTAAATTCGAAGGCATACACCAGTTGTGGAACATAGCCTCTTTGCTTGATCTCTTCGGAGAACATACTCCTTCTTTCCAGAAGCAATTCATTTGCCATGTTGAGTGGGGGCAGCATGTTCCCTAAATCCAGATCCAATACTTTTTTAAAGGAACTGTCTTGTTGTTCAAACAAAGAAAAAATACTGGGTGAGAAAAACAACAGGTTTCCGTCGTTGAAAGAGAAGCTGTTCTGAACGATAAGATTGGTGGACCTAACATAAGGACTGTTGCTCACAGTAACAAATTTTTCTGTGATCTTCTCATTTTCAGTCTGATATTTGCCTATAAAATGATCTTCCTGACCGCCGACATAGTTCGATACCAAATACAAATGCTCCTCATCGGCATAGTGCAAATCCATGGAGAAGAAGGTTTCCAATTCGATATGCCTGATTAAGTTGCCTGAATAGTCGTAGAATTTCAAATACCTTCCCATGTCCAGTACGCATATTTCCTTCTTATTGGGATTTGCAGAAAAGGAAGCTGCTTGTAATACTTCATCAGGCCCTCTGCCTTTGTTCAGTTTTGTAACAAAGCGGCCCTTGCCATCAAAATAGTATAGGTTAAACGATGAAAGGACAATTATTCGGTCGTTCTCTTTGTCAATATGTGCATGATGGACTCCAGCGAGCAGCGACTCCTCCGTTTTTTCAAGAGGAATAATTTCCAGTTTTAAAGGCCCTATATCCAGCTTACTTTTTTTGGCGGAGTGCAATTGTGCAACAGGCGCCTCTGAGTGGCTGTTCTGGTTCTTACTTGTGCAGGCATAAGAAATAGTCAGGCAGAGGATACAAAACAATACGCTTTTCATGGTGGCTGTTTTCTATTGACAGGCAAAATGTCAGCCCTTATTTGAGGCGGTAGACGACCAAAATGGGGTTGTCTTCGGGTTTTACCTGGGATTTGATGGAAGCAAAAATTGAAAAGTCGTTGCTCTCAATGGAATGGGCGTCAACCACATTTATCAGAAGGCCATCATTGGAGGGAAGGGGGCTGAAAAATCCATGGCGCTCATCTTCCTCAAATTCATGAAGGAACATGTAGGAATCCCTTCCCATCTTGTGGACAATAAAGCTGTTTATCCTTCCTTTTTTTATGGAGAAACCCAGGTAATTCTTCGAATGAAAGAAGCTGTTTAGACTATGATAGCTGTCCAATTGATTTAAGCGATCAAAAATGGCGCCTTCGTTTGGAACTCCGCTTTCAAACAATCCTTTAACTTTCTGATTGCTTTTGGGATTAATTTCCACAAGAGGCGCTGCAGATGATGGGGAAACCTTGTATATTGTATTGACTCCGGAAGGAAGGCTGGGGACAAAGTAGTTGGTAGTGTTTGTATTCGAAAATACCGTCTCGTAAAAGGTGGTGTGGTAGCCATAGCCCGACCATTTTTTTGAGAAGTGAATCCCCGACCATTGCTCCTGGAACAGTGCATCGGTAATTAATAGGGTTGGAAATGACTCACAGTTTTCCTTGTACCGGTCTACCGTTAGAAAAAAGGCGAAATATTGGCCGTCTAACTTGGTAAACGAATTGGCGCAAAACTCAAAACTGGTTTCACTGATGAAAGCTCCGTCTAATGAATAAACCAGTACTTTTTGAGCTTCACATCCATCCATGATATAGATCCTGTCGTTATCGAAATCTACATAAACATCAGATAGTCTTAGGTATTCTCCGGGTCCTCTTCCCTTACCTGATATTCTTCCTAAAAAGGAGCCATCTCCATCGAACAGCAATACCGAATTTCCAAACTTGTCGGCGATAACGATGCGCTCTTCCGAAAAAGAGACTTTGCTGATTTGATTGATGCTTGAAGCCTCAGAGCTTTGCAGACGGATTATTTTTTCAACATTGAAAATGCTGTCAATTAACAGTGCCTCTGCTTTCAGTTCCTCCAGTTCAATGGTGTAGTAGTCGTATTGCCTGCTGTCTGTACATGCTGAAGATAACAGCAATATCAGGTAGAGGAATAGGTGGATTGTCCCCTTGCAGCCTCCAGAAAAATCACTTGCTTTAAATGCGGACTTGGCTTGACAATCTGTTGTTAGATGCATAGTTGAGCTTTTGATAGCGTTAATATGGCCAGAAGCACAAGGCTTAGAAGCGCTTTAAATCAAATTCGATTAAAATGGGATTGTCTCCTTCTGCTGTTTGCTTGTTGATTTTATCAAAGTCAGCACCATAAGAGGAAATGCCTTGCTCAGCAAGGGCCCGACTGATTTCTTTGATTTGGTAGGGGGCTACCGTTCCGATAAACGATTTTTCATCAGGGGAAACCGAAATGATGTTAATATAGGCTTTGGGAAGTCCCATAATCAGTTTGTCTTCGGGGGCGACACAGATGGCTTTTTGACTTTGTTTGCATATAAAGATGGAAACGTCACGATCTTCTTTTATACACTCAATGAGCAGGTGTTTATCGGTCTCCAAATACGAAAGGGGACCGAAAATACCAGAATGTTCTTTCAGTATTTTTTTTAGTGAGGACATTCTCTGAACCAGTTCGCTAAAATCGACTTGTGGGGTTTTGCTGCCCTGGTTCTGAGGAAAATCAATGTTCGAATTACCAAAATCGAATAGGGTCTGTTGTATAATGGTGTCCTTGTTGTTTAAGGCGTAAACCGACCTGTTGGCGGGATTTGCGAAGTAAACCTGGTCCTTGAACCTGAAAAAGGGGCGATTGCTGTATAGTACATTTCTTAACGCTGGTGAAAAGGGGGCTGTTTCCTTGATAACCCGACCTTCCGCGTTGATGATGCTTAAGTTGAAATGGTTAAAGGGTTCTTCAAAACCTACATGATTTTTTGCCAGGGCGTAGGTGTTGTTTGAAAGGCATTCCAGATCAGTGGGGAGCAAGGCGTCCGGATAGCTAACTGTTCTTACATGGTTAAAGGTGGTCGTTTCGTATAGGAAGAGCTTGTTTTGGTGCGCAGAAAGGACAACAAGCATTTCATTTTCCCTGTCTATTGAAAAGTCATCAATAGAGAGGTATTCGCCCGGTCCCTTTCCTTCCCGATTTAGTTGATGCAAAAAGCGCCCAAGCCGATCAAAAACCAGCACCTGTTTGCCTGAAGCATCAAGTAGGTAGTAATTGTCGTTGTGAACAAGTAGTTTCTTTATCTTGCTGATTAAATTTTGTTGCTTGGTCTCGAGCAGGGTATAAGACGTGTTGTTCAGCAGCGGCTCTAAAGAAATATTCTCGGGAACGACGGGTATCTTTTTAGTTTCCAGCTTGTTTTTTGGCCCGGTGCTGCAGCCCCACAGGCAGTTGAAGAGTATGCTGATGCCGATCAGCAAGCTAAGGTTTTTTGCTTTCATTTTTGGGTGTTTTAGGTATTATAGGTTCTGTAAAAATAGAGAATCTGAAATAATTCCTATTGTGTTTTTGGATATTGGCCTTGTGCTTTAGGATAAATTTTCATTAATACAGCGCTTCTTTAGTGATTAATAATTTGGGGGGCGCTCATCGGGGAAGCGCTCGGCGTATTCGTTCCAGAAGCTTTTAACCTCACTTTTTACTTCTTTATGCAGCCACAACATGCCCAGGAGGTTGGGGATGGTCATGAGCGCAATGGTGATGCCGGAAAAAATCCAGATGAGAGAGGTGTCGAGGATGGCTGCCAGGAAGAAGCCTATAACGTAAACAATTTTGTAATAGAGGACCGATTGCAGGCCAAAGAGGTAAACCATGGCGCGGCCGCCGTAGTAGCTCCAGGAGATGGCTGTGGAAAAGGCAAAGAGAAGCAGTCCGATCGCTACAATGTACTTGCCCCAGGGCCCCAGCCAGCTGCGTGAGAAGGCGATGGTGGTTAAGGGGGCGCTGTGAATCAGGGAGCGTCCGTGGAATTGGAGTTGAGACGGACCTGCGGGTTTTCCCTGCCGCACCCTAATGCTTCCGGTGTAGGGTTCTCCACGAAACTGAACCTTGACGTCCTCTGCTAACGATCGGGCATGAAGCAGGCTTACCTCATTGGTGATCTTTCCCGCCACCACATCCAGTTGCCCGCTGAAAAGGGGCAGGTAGGCGGAGCCGTTGACGTGGTCGGCCAGTTGCCGGAGCTGTTCCGCCTGGTCTTCGTGATAGCGCTGGTCCAGAATTTCCATATCGGCCGTCTGGAACAGATTCTCGTGCTTCTCCTGCCAAACGCCGGAGGCCAGGAGGGTCATGCCGGTTATGGAGCAGATGATGATGGTGTCGATGAAGGGTTCGAGCAGGGCCACGAGGCCCTCTGAAACCGGCTCGTGGGCCCGTGCAGCCGCGTGGGCTATGGGCGCGGAACCTTGTCCCGCCTCGTTGGAAAAGAGTCCCCGGTTGACCCCGCGGTTAAAGGCAAAGGCTATGGAGGCGCCCAGAAAGCCACCGCTGGCTGCAGAGCCGGTAAATACGTCCTTGACTACTGCTACCATGGAGGGCCAGATGTTATCGTAATTGAAGGCAATGACCAGGATGGCGCCGGCAAAGTAGATGAGGGCCATAGCTGGTACCAGGGCTTGGGTGACTTTGGCGATGCGTTTGATGCCGCCAACAATTACAAAGGCCAGAAGAATGGACAGGACAATACCGGTGTAGAGGTGGGGGATAGAAAATGTTTCCCAGAGGGAGTTGGCTATGCTGTTGACTTGTGGAAGATTGCCGGTACCAAAGGAGGAGAAAACGGTGGCCACGGCAAAAAGTGCCGCCAGCACTTTTCCAAAGCGCAGGGTGCGTCCCGAGGGCAGCTTCAACCAAAGGCGTTTTTTCATATAGTACATAGGACCGCCTGCTATGGAGCCATCCGGTGCTTT
>DATGMS010000243.1:0-4910 GCA_035307285.1 Cyclobacteriaceae bacterium | reverse complement strand
CTTTGATCAATACCGTGTCTCGGTCGCAATCCAATTTTATATCTTTAAGAATAAGAAAATTACCTGAGGATTCGCCTTTGGTCCACAACCGCTGTTTTGTACGGCTAAAGAATGTCACTTTTCCGGTGGCGAGGGTTTTTTCCAGCGCCTCTTCATTCATATAGCCCAACATCAGAACCTCCTTGCTGAAGGCATCCTGAACAATAGCCGGCACTAAGCCACCAACCTTTTCGAAATTTATTTTTTTCAGATCTATCATGTTTTTTCTTTTAGCGAAAAGTTGAAAGTTATTATTAGTGGAAAAGTTGAATAGTGTATAAGTGGAAAAGTTTGCTCCGCCGCTTTAAACCTCTCAACTCCTCAACTTTTAAACCTCCCAACCCTTCAACTCCTCAACTCTTCAACTTTCAAACCTCTCAACTCATCAACCCTCCATTACTGTTTAGCCGATTTATACAATGCGTCGAGCATTCTAGAAATCTCATCTATCTGCGGCTTTATTGCCTTCAATTCGTCTTCATCCATAAAGCGGAGATCTTTAGATAAAATCAACTGATTCATCACCTCAATAAGGCTTCCATACGCAATTCCATAAAACCGAGCCTTGTCTCTTTTCCCCCATCTTGTGCTACCTTCTGCTATATTGCTACTGATTGAAACGGATGCTCTTCTAAGTTGACTAGTTAGACCATACCTTTATTCTTTAGGAAAAAAGCTTGTCACTTTGTAAATGTTCGTTACAAGCGTTCTTGACTTCTGCCATACCTCCAGTTTTTCGAATGCGTAGGCCATAACCGTATAGCTATTTAGTTAAACTCATCCACCTTTAACTTTTAAATCTCTCAACTTATAAACTTTCTAACTCCTCAACTTCTCAACCCTCAAACTTTTAAACCTCTCAACCCTTCAACTCCTCAACTTTTAAACCTCTCAACTTTTCAATCCTTCAACTTCTCACCCCCTAACACTCACTCCCTCTTCCGCCAAATAGCCCTTCAAATCCGGTATGGCAATTTCCTTGAAGTGAAAGATACTGGCGGCAAGTGCGGCATCCGCCTTTCCGGCGGTAAATACATCTCTGAAGTGCTCCATATTACCTGCTCCGCCTGATGCAATGACAGGAATGGATAACAGAGACGAAATTTCGCTCGTGATTCCATTGGCAAATCCCGCCTTGGTACCATCGTGGTCCATAGAGGTCAAAAGAATCTCCCCTGCCCCCCTTTCACAAACTTCCAAAGCCCATTGTTGGGTATTCAGCAAAGTGGCCGTCCGGCCCCCATGGGTGTGAACAAAGTCGATTCCGTCTATATTTCGTGTATCGATGGCTACCACTATACATTGGCTTCCAAATTCGGCCGCCATATCATTTACTATTTGTGGATTGTATACCGCTGCGGAATTGATGCTGATTTTATCCGCCCCAGCATTTAACAGTGCCTTGACATCCTCTATGGTGGAAATTCCCCCGCCAACAGTAAAGGGAATGTTAATGGCTTTGGCCACTTTGGTAACCAAATCGATCAATGTTTTTCTCTTTTCGACGGTTGCCGTAATATCCAAAAACACCAACTCATCCGCCCCCTCTTCCGCATACACCTTTGCCAGCTCAACCGGATCGCCGGCATCCCGAAGATCCACAAAATTAACTCCCTTGACCGTTCTTCCCTCTTTAATATCCAAACAGGGTATAATTCTTTTTGTTAGCATAGTTTTTTCGTAAATAGTCTATAGCCAATAGTCCCTGTCGGGTTCGCAATCGCTTTTATGGTGTCTTTGTAATTTGCTTAGGCTTAAACAAAAGAAGCCAGTTCCCTCAATGTAATCCTCCCCTCATAAAAAGCCTTCCCAACAATCACCCCGTAAACCCCGGACTCCTGCAACTCCTCCAGATCCTCCATGGAAGAAACCCCTCCACTGGCGATCAACTTGACGCCCGGTATTGCCTGCATAATATCTTTGTACAGTTCTACAGAAGGCCCTTGGAGCAGGCCGTCCTTGGCCACATCGGTACAGATCACATACCGGATACCTTGTTCATGATAATCCCTAATAAAGGAGATCACATCAGAAGTGGTGGTCTCCGCCCAGCCTCCGATCGCAATTTTTCTATCTTTCGCATCTGCCCCGAGTATGATCTTGTCGCTACCATAAACCTCAAGCCACTGCTTAAAAAGTCCGGGATTTCTAACTGCGACACTGCCTCCTGTAACCTGTGCCGCTCCACATCGGAAAGCGGTTTCAATATCTTCATCCGACTGCACACCTCCGCCAAAATCTATTTTTAGGGAAGTGTTTTGCGCAATGGATTCCAACACAGCCCTATTGACGATTGTTTTTGCCTTAGCCCCGTCCAGATCAACCAAATGAAGCCGTTTGATGCCTGCCTGTTCAAACTTTTGCGCCATCTCTAAAGGATTGTCTCCGTATTCTTTCTTTTGGGAGTAATCCCCTTGGGTAAGCCGCACACATTTACCGCCGATGATGTCTATTGCAGGAATGATCTCCATTATAAATTCAAGAAGTTAGTTAATATTTTTTCCCCACTCAAGCTGCTTTTTTCCGGGTGCGCCTGCATGGCATAATAATTATCCCGGTGTAGCAATGCGCTGAAGTCGCCCAAATAGTGAGTGGTCGCAATGGTGTATTGCTCACTTAATTCTGCATAGTAACTGTGGACATAATACACAAAATCAGTATCCTCCACACCTTTCAATAAAGGTGATTTCAGATTCTCCAGGTTGTTCCAACCAACATGGGGAACCTTGTCCAAAGGAGGGAATTTTTTGACTTTGATCGGAAAAATACCCAAGCATTCCGTGTCGTTTTCCTCAGAATGCGAACAAAGCAGCTGTTGGCCCAAACAGATTCCAAAAAATGGCTGCTCTAGATCCTTGATTAATTGATCCAGATTTCTGGCTTTTAGATACTGCATAGCGGTGCTGGCTTCCCCCTGCCCCGGGAAAATCACCTTATCCGCTTTTTTTATTTCCTCAAAATCATCAGTCAAAGAAGCATTTACGCCAAGCCTTTCCAAGGCATAAAGAACAGAAAGCACATTTCCCGAATTGTATTTAATGATAGCTACTTCCATTTATAATAGGGGAAAGTTATAATAGGGGAAAGGATTTTCTAAGGGCGAAGGTTTTTCGGATTTGATCGGCCAATAAAGTACTTTGGGCAAAGTCCAACGTCTGCTGTCCGTCAGAATAAGCCTTTTCAGGAATTTCATGGGTTTCGTAAATTATTCCATCTGCACCGGACATCACTCCCGAAAGTGCCATTTGTGGAACAAACTCCCGGATGCCGATTCCGTGGGATGGATCCACCACCACGGGAAGGTGGGATTTTGATTTTAATATGGGAACCGCATTCAAATCCAAGGTATTTCTGCTTGCTCGTTCATAAGTCCGAATGCCTCGTTCACAAAGTATCAACTTTTCATTTCCGCCTGAAAAAACATATTCCGCAGATTGGAGAAGCTCTTCTATAGTTCCCGAAATTCCTCTTTTGATCATTACTGCCTTATCCACTCGACCCAATTCATCCAGCAGGTTAAAGTTCTGGGTATTTCGTGCCCCTACCTGATAAATATCCACATAATCGTACATTTCCTCAATCTGAGATACCTGCATCACTTCCGTAACGATCTTTATCCCAGCTTCTCTAGCCAGCTCGTACCAGAGTTTCAATCCTTCTATGCCCAGGCCACGGAAAGCGTAGGGGCTGCTTCTGGGCTTATAGACCCCTCCCCTCATTATTTTGATTCCGGTGGTTTTAAGGTGGTCAATGACGCTCCTTATTTGCTCTTCGGATTCAATGGAACAAGGACCGGCCATAATTGCCATATCTCCATCCTTGATATAAACTCCATTGCCCAGATCGATGGTGGTAGGCTTAACCTTCCATTTCTTGGATACCAGTTTGTAGTCATCCGACACGATGTGGATATCTGCTATTCCCTCCAAGTGCCCAAACTTTCTGATATCGAACTCTGCCTTCCCGATTCCAACCAAATAGGTACCGATTTGGGTGTTGACTTCTGTGGTCTTATACCCGACTTGGTTGATTTCGAGGATCAACTTATCTTTTTGGGCAGCAGTAATGTCACTCTTGATTTGAACAATCATTTTATGCTTGTTTTATACCTTGGATATAGGATTTTACGTTTTCTTCCAGATTCCCTCCGTTTTTCAATACTTTAATAAAAGCACTTCCTATAATTGCCCCATGGCTATAAGAAGAAGCTTTGGCAAACGATGTACGGTCGGAAATCCCAAAACCAATTAAACGGGGGCTTCTCAGGTTCATGTTCTTGACCGCCTGGAAATAGTCCACCTGGGTGTCGGTAATTCCGGTCTTTGCTCCGGTAATGCTATGGGAGGATACCATGTAAATAAAGCCGTCGGAGAACTCATCAATTTCGCGTATTCTCTTTTCGCTGGTCTGGGGAGAAATCAGGAAGGTATTTCTCAGGCCATATCGGTCAAACATCTCTTTAAACTCCTCTAAATATTGCTGCATAGGCAAGTCGGGCACAATAATTCCATCCACCCCTACCTCTTGGCACTTCTTACAAAAAGCTTCCATTCCGTATTGATAAATTGGGTTTAAATATCCCATCAATACTACAGGCACCTGGATTTCTTCTCTCATGCCTTCCAATTGGGCGAAAAGCTTTCTAAGGCTCATCCCATTTTGCAAGGCAATATTGTTACTTTCTTGAATGGTCGGACCATCAGCCACGGGATCGGAATAGGGCACCCCTATTTCTATAATGTCCGCCCCTGCCTCTTCCAATGCCCGCATGATCGGACGCGTATCTTCCAGCTCAGGAAAACCCGCCGTAAAATAAATAGATAAAATATCTGTCGATTTTTCCTTAAACAATTGATCTATTCGGTTCATTA
>DATGMS010000242.1:0-42205 GCA_035307285.1 Cyclobacteriaceae bacterium | reverse complement strand
GAGCGCTCAACCTGTAATTAAAAATGTGGATGTAGAAGAACTGAAGAAAGGTTTTGCTGATGCAAAATAAAAAGTTCTTAGTCTTCAATAAGATATAAAAATGGCCATGACGATTTCATTGCCATTTTTATTTTATTTTTTACCCAATTCCACCACCCGCAGGTTTTTAGCTTTTCCCGCTTCTATATCAAACTTCAGCAAAGTCCTAATCTGATGGAACCCCTGAATGCCGATAGCTCCAGGATTCATGTAGAGACAGTTCATCTTCTGGTCATACTCCACTTTGCAGATGTGGGAATGGCCGCAGATAAATAGATCCGGCTTGATCTTTTCTATCTTGCTTCTTATTCCCTTTGCATAATAAGGAGGCTTTCCGCCAATATGGATCATTAAGACTTTCATACCTTCCACTTCAAAAAACAATTCCTCAGGATACAGCATCCTCGCATGGGCATCGTCAATATTTCCAAACACCACCCGCAACACCTTCCCTTTGGGCAGAGCCTGAATTACCGCTTCATTTCCGATATCCCCCGCATGCCAGATCTCATCCACCTCCTCAAGATGTGCAAGGACCTTATTATCAATAAAGCTATGTGAATCAGAAATCAGTGCGATTTTCGCCATTGGATTGTTGGTTGGGTTGTGGGACGATTCTTCATTTCTTCTATCCCGCAAAGAAACAAAAAAACTAGCCACCATGTAGACAACTCATTGAAGCATGAGGCGAAAAAGCAGATTTTCTAAGTTTCATCGGATAATACAGAACAGGACTTGGTAATTGAGGGAGAACTTTATATTTTTACAATCAAAATTTTGTACTTAAATGAAAGAAATACAGTTTAGAGATGCAATAAGGGATGCCATGTCCGAAGAAATGAGAAGGGACAAAAACGTATTTCTTATGGGAGAAGAGGTCGCTGAATACAATGGCGCCTACAAAGCCAGTCAGGGCATGTTAGATGAATTTGGTCCTGATAGAGTAATCGACACGCCTATTTCAGAGCTTGGATTTGCTGGTCTTGGAGTGGGTGCAGCCATGAACGGCCTGAGACCCATCATTGAATTCATGACCTTTAACTTTTCTTTGGTCGCCATTGATCAAATCATCAACTCTGCCGCCAAAATGTTGGCGATGTCCGGTGGACAATACAGTGTTCCTATCGTGTTCAGAGGCCCTACAGGTAATGCGGGCCAGCTTGGTGCCACGCACTCCTCGAACTTCGAAAACTGGTTTGCCAACACCCCCGGCCTTAAAGTAGTGGTTCCTTCCAATCCTTATGATGCCAAAGGCTTGTTAAAAGCATCGATCCGTGATAATGATCCGGTGATTTTTATGGAATCAGAGCTTATGTATGCCGATAAAGGAGAAGTTCCCGAAGGAGAATATTTATTGCCCATCGGAGTGGCAGAAGTAAAAAGAAAAGGGAAAGACGTCACAATTGTTTCATTTGGTAAAATGATGAAAGTGGCCTTCCAGGCAGCGGACCAGCTGGCCAAGGAAAACAACATAGAAGCGGAAGTCATCGACTTGCGTACGGTAAGGCCTATCGATTATGCAACGATCATAGAATCCGTCAAAAAGACCAACCGTTGTGTGATTGTGGAAGAAGCTACCCCTATTTCATCTTTGGCAACCGATATGGCGTTTATGATCCAAAAGAATGCCTTCGACTATCTGGATGCCCCTGTGCTTAGGGTTAACTCCATGGATATTCCATTGAGCTATTCCCCTACCTATATTGAAGCTACATTGCCAAACGTAAAGAGAACTGTTGAAGCAGTGAAAAAAGTTTGCTATAAATTATAGAATAAACATCCGCTCAAATAAAAGCCAGACCGTTTTACAGCAGTCTGGCTTTTTTTTGGTTCTATGTCCCACGAACATCTAATATCAAAAGCGACCATAGAAAAAGCCAGACCGCTATTGCAGCCTGGCTTTACCACTAACTCTTATATCTCAATACTCACATCTCAACACATATACATAACGTCCTCCATCTTAATTAGGCATGACGCCTTCTGTACCTCCACCCTCTTGTTTAAGATCCTGATTATCTATTGATCTTTTTCTTCTTGGGGTACTGACACTCATTTTTCCAATCCTGTAACTAAAGTTAATTTTGAAGTTCATGTTTCTCATGGTATTGGTGCTCTTTTGGGTAATGGTCGGTGAGGTGACCTCGTTGCGCATCTTAAATTCGGAGGTAAGGAAGTTCTCAGCCCCAAAACCGATACTTCCTTTTTTGTTCATGAATTCTTTGTTCAAATTCAGACCATATACCCTAAAGCCACCTTGTGAACCTTGGAGCTGCACCCTATTGCCTCTGGCAAATCCAAAAGCTTGGATTACCCAAGTATCGGTAATATTGTAATTACCAAACAGTCTACCGCTTAACACCAATCCTTCGTTTGAAGCCCTATACAGAGGATCGGAAAGATTGTTGTCAAGTACAGAATAATAGGAGTCGATCCCTCCGTTCAAAGAAAATTTGTTGGAGATGCTCACATTGGTAAACAAGCTCAAACCGTAAGCTTTTTCGCTGCCGATATTTTCGAAAGTAGAATAAATAACCCCATCATCTTGCACTGTCCGTACCGATTGAATGGATCCAGTACTGTTTCTAAAGAAGGCAGAAAGGTTTAATGAAGCGACTTTATAGAAAGTATTGTAACCAAATTCATAGTTATCCGTGAATTCCGGGTCCAGTAGCGGATTACCTTGAGAAATCTGCAATGGGTTGGACGCTTCTATATTGGGATTTAAAAACTGCAGTGAAGGCCGCTGGATCCTGCGGTTATAGGCAAGCTTGATCATATTCCCGCTTTTTAACTTTCTGCTCAGGTTTAAACTGGGCACTAGGGTACCGTAAGCTGGTATTTCCGCAGTTTGCGCAGACTTGAAGTCGGCATCAATATGGGTGTATTCATATCTCAATCCCCCCTTAACGGTATAGTCATTCAGGAAACCCAAAGTATAGGAAACATAACCGGCAGTTACGTTTTGTTGATAATTGAACTCATTAGAAAGCTGAACATCTTCCAATTGCTCATACGGACCGCTGGCTCCGTCTGCTACGAAATAAGCATAATCACTTGTCGCTTTTCTCAAAATATTTTTGGCACCATATTCCAATATTTGTTTATCCCCCGATCCGATCGGCGTGATGTAATCAAACTGAAGGGTAAACTCCTGGTTGTCGCTTGCGTTTTCATTCTTGGTCCTGCTGGCGATCAATTCAAAGTCCTGGCTGAAAAGACTGTTGATAAAGTCGTTGGTCCGGTCGTTCCTACTATACAATCCAAGGATGCTGAATTCCTTCTGTGGCCTCTCGAAAGTTCTTGTATAATTAAAATTGACATCAATGTTATTGGAAAGGTTGTCCATATTCACCTGCCTCAACAGACTGTTGATCAAGATCTCGTCCATATAGGTTTCCGACAGGAGATTGTCTTGTTTGTTTTTGAAGTTAAACAAGCCATAACCCACAGAAGCTGACATCCAATTATACTTGTTGATTTCATAATCCCAACCCAAGTTATAACGCCCCATCAACATGTTGCTCTTTGTTCCCGCACTTTGAAAGATGTCTGCCACACTTCCGTCAGGATTTGTCACTTGCTGCTCATTCTCAAAAGCTCCGTTCACGTTATAACTGCCTCTGCCCTGGCCGCCTAAAGTGAAGCCCATCTTGCCTCTTCTTAAAGCAGCATTTAAGCCCAGATTAGATCCTCTCATCCCTACGCTACTGTTGATACTCAAGGATGCTCCCTGTAGGTTGTTCTTTTTGGTAATGATATTGATAATTCCTCCCGAGCCTTCGGCATCATACTTTGCGGAAGGAGAAGTGATTACCTCCACTGATTTGATTTCGTCTGCTGGAATCTGCTTTAATGCATCGGCAATGCTGCTCGCCGCTATGGTAGAAGGCTTATTGTCGATCAACACCCGGATATTTTGGCTGCCTCTCATGGAGACATTTCCGTCCAGATCAACAGACAACATCGGCACTCTTCTGAGTACGTCCGAAGCATCCCCGCCCATCGTCGTTTTGTCATTTTCAGCATTGTAGATTGTCCGGTCTACCCGCTCCTCGATGAGGTCGCGCTGACCCTGAACGGTAACTTCCTGAAGAGTAAGGGACTCTTCTTCAAGAGAGAGATTGCCCAACTCAACGGCCGTTAAACCTGCCGTTACCGTAACATTCTGCTCCAGCGTTAAATATCCCATAAAGCTTACCTGAAGCTTATAGTTTCCTTCCTTAAAACCGGTAAGAAAAAACTCCCCATTACCGTCGGCCACACCACCGGTGACATTCTTTCCTGTGCCTTCTTCCAACAAAACCGCTGCCGCATAGGCGATCGGCTGGCCGGAACCTTTTTCAACTACCCTACCGGAAATCCGGTAGTTAACCTGCTCATCAGAAGAACTTTGTTGAGCTGATATTTCTGCAGAAGGGATAAGCACCAATAATGCAGCAATCGTGAAGAATAAATAATAGGGTTTCATCGGTTTATCTATATTTAAACATTTGTACTGAAAAGTGATTGATTTAACATCGAAACAAAATAAGATATTGCAACGCGCATAAAAAAATAAAATAGATAGGATTGGCGGATTTGTCGACAGAAAGGCAATTAGGGGAGACAAATGGATTTGAGCTTTTTAACAGGCTTTCTGTCTACTGAAAATGCCTATTCATGGGGATATCTTGGCAACCTATAGATTACTCTTAGAATTATTAAAACTTTATTTTATGTTTAGGCATAATTTCCCTTCTTTATAAACATGAATACTACTTCCCACCGATATAAACTCCCCATACTTCTTCATGTTTCAGCTTGGTTGTTGCTGGGTATGATGTTGTTTTTATTGAACCCGCTTTCCTGGAAAGTAGTATTGCCAGATCAATTCTGGGTAAGACAGGGAATTCTCCTGATCATGCTCGCTGGAGTTTTCTATTTGAATGAACACCTACTTGTGCCCAAGTTTCTATTTAAAAAGGGTAAAACCTGGTTGTTTTTGGGTATGGCTCTCATCATCACCCTCCTATTTATGTTGGTGATACAGCAGGTTGAAATATGGCTGAATCTTCCTGAACTTATGCATAGGGCTTTTAGGCCCAATACGCCCTACGTTCCAAAAAGGCATCTCTTTTCACTCGACATCATCACCATTCTAATTACCTTTCTCTGCTTAGGTATCAGTACCAGCGTGGCTGCCGTCCAAAAATGGCAGGCGGATGAAGCCTTAAGAAGACAGTTAGAAGAAGAAAGGATCAGTTCGGAGCTTTCCTATCTCAAAGCCCAAATCAACCCCCACTTTTTCTTCAACACACTGAACAATATTTATGCGTTGACCAGTATTGATCTGGAAAGGGCCAGAATGGCGCTGCATAAGCTTTCGCGAATGATGCGCTATGTACTATACGAGACGGAAAAGGACAGGACGCTACTAAGCAAGGAAATGGATTTCATCAAAGATTTTGTCACTTTGATGAAACTGAGGCTTTCCGAAAAAATCTATGTTGATCTACAAATTCAGGAACAGTTCACGGACACTGTCATTGCGCCCATGTTGTTGCTGCCTTTCATTGAAAACTGCTTCAAACATGGCATCAGTTCTCAACAAGAAAGCAAAATCAGTATTAAACTGAGCTTAGAAAACAATGTTCTCCATCTTCAGACTGTTAATAAGATTGTTCCGTCCAACAAGGGCAGCATAGAAGCTCAAGGAAGCGGTATCGGGTTGACCAATACCAATAGGAGGTTGTCACTTATTTATGAAAATAAACATAGCTTGTCCATCGATGATACCAATCCCGATAATGAGTACCGTGTGGATCTAAAAATCAACCTCAAATGAATGTAAAATGCATTGCCGTAGATGATGAACCCTTGGCTTTGGAAATGGTCAGCAACTTTATCCACCAAACTTCTTTCCTGACACTGGAAGGTAAATTTGAAAATGCCATTGAAGCCCTCAATTATATCCACCAACATGAGATAGATCTAGTATTCTTAGACATACAGATGCCGGATCTCTCTGGAATGGAATTGGCGAGGGTGTTGGACGGAAATACCAAAGAAAGGAAACCAAAAATAATTTTCACTACAGCCTATAACCAATTTGCAATTGAAGGATATAAAGTTGATGCTTTAGACTATTTACTGAAACCTTTCAGCTATGAGGAGTTTCTTAAAGCCAGCTCCAAAGCCTATAATTATTTCTCAAAGGCTCCCAAGCCCACACCGGAAAAAGTCCTTGATTACCTGTTTCTGAAAGTTGAATACCAACTGGTTAAAGTGATGTTGAAAGACATTATATACATTGAGGGCTATAAGGACTATGTAAAAGTACATCTGGCTGATAGGCCTACACCTATACTGTCTCTTACCAGTCTAAAAAATATGGAGGAGCTACTTCCCTCCAGTCAGTTCATGAGGATCCATCGCTCCTTCATCATTTCATTGGACCAAATTCAGAGTATCACCAGAAACACGGTCAATATGGGTTCGATAACGATTGCGGTAAGCGACAACTACAAAGATAATTTCTTGGTCTTTTTAAATAAATGGATCAATTAAATTAGACGTCCTGTGGTTAAGCATTATCTTTAATAAAACCTTAGTATCCATCTTAACAGAAATCACTAAAATGACCGAGACTCAAAAGCAATATATGCAAATGGCCATTGATCTTTCACGTGAAGGAATGATGACAGGAAAAGGAGGACCTTTTGGCTGTATTATCGTTAAAGACGGAGAGGTGGTTGGCAAAGGATGCAACAGCGTCGCCAGCACCAATGACCCTACCGCCCATGCGGAGGTTTTGGCGATAAGAGATGCCTGCAAAAACCTTGGATCTTTTCAGCTAGATGGCTGTGAGCTCTACACCTCCTGCGAACCCTGCCCCATGTGCATCGGTGCCATCTATTGGGCCCGACCGGCGAGGGTGTTCTTTGCCAATGACAAAAAAGATGCTGCCGAAGCTGGTTTTGATGATAATTTTATTTACGAAGAATTAAACCTCCCCATGGAGGACAGAAAAATCCCCATGACAAGAATACTTCATGAAGACGCGCCCAAAGTATTCCAGGAATGGATTTATAAGGATGATAAAACCCTGTATTGAGAAGCCTTTCGCTCTTTAATTAGAGGCATTTACCAAGAGCCTGAACTGGTCCATTATCCTATAGGTCGCCCTAGCAAGGTCCACATTCAGATTGGGGGAGGAGTAATCGAAGCTCGCAGAGGTATACCCTTGCCAAATAGTGTTGCCCCTCTTATCTATGACAAATACAACCAGCATGCCTTCATTTTCTTGGTATTTTACTTTGTTATAATCCTCCCCTTTCTCCCTTTCTTCCAACTCCTTCTCATCTTCTTCCTCCTCTACCTCTTCAAGGACAATACCTTTTTTCTGTAGCCACATATCAAAATCTGGCTGAACATATCCTCGATACTTTACCGGGTCGAAGAACAGCTTATAGGTGATCAACATGTCAGGATTGTTGTTTTTAAGTCTAAAACCTTGGGATCCCAGTCTGGAAACAATGGTTTTTTCGATCACGGGCTGGCTACTGGATGGGTCCCTGCCAGTATCTTCTACAAAACCGAAAGTTTGGTATCGTTTGAAATTCCCCCTATAGCTATAATCATATTCAGCGACAAAATCGCGTTGGGACAGACAGGAGGAAGCGGTAACAAGGAGGAGGATTAGGTAAAAACTGACATTTTTCATATTGAAGGCCATTATATGAATTAGACCTCTGAATATAAGATGATTCTACTATATTTCACTCTTTTTTCAGAAAAATATAATCCCAACTTTAACATTTATCCTTCTCTCCTAAAAGGAGGTCAACAAATCCAATGACGCTCGATATCACCCCCTTACCTTATATTCCCATTTGGACTTAAGCGCGGTTGAACTTCAACTAGGCAGGTATATTTTAAAGATAGACCCCTCTCCTATTACGCTATCCAGTTCAATTTTTCCTCCGGAATTATCTACTATTCTTTTTACAATAGCCATTCCAACTCCCGTCCCTTGGTTGTCTGTGTTCAGCCGTTCATACATCTGAAATACCCTATCCTTATCTTCCTCTCTTATTCCGATCCCATTGTCTGTAACGCTCAATAAAATATAGTCATCACCTACCGTATCTGTCATTACCTTTACCTTTAGCTTCCTGTCCGAGGATCGGTATTTGACAGCGTTAGACATCAGGTTTTGGAGGACACTTTTTAGATTTCTCTTTGGAAAATGGATTTTGGGGACCGCTGAGAAATCCGAAACAATTTCCGCTTCGGAACTTTCTATCTCCATCTCGAGATCCAGTAAAACCTCCTCAAGAATATTCTGAAAAACGACTTCCTCAGATCTTCTTGCTTCCTCCTGCACCTTCCCGATGTCAGACAGCTCCCTGATTTTGTTTCTGAATCGTTTAATGGAATTATCAATCATGGCCAAAAGAATTTCGGGATCGTCGCCTTTTTTCTCTTTTAGGGCGATTACCAAACCTTCTATGTTATTAATCGGCGACTGAAGATCATGGGACGCTGTGTAGATGAAGTTTTCCCTATCATTGATTATCCTCTCCTGTTCCTCATTGATCAATTTCAACTCCTGTCCCAAGATCTTTTCTTCATTGATGTCCTGGATAACTTTCACAACATACTCTCTTCCCTCTTCATCTTTGGCATAGATGCTCTCCCCATGGACCCAAGTAGCTGCACCACTTGCCGTTTTCAGAAAGTTCTCATCGTTGAAAGAACCCCGCTCCATGGTTCCTGCCAACTCCCTTCCAGGCAGGTTTTTCTTCAAATCCTCCTCTATGAAGAGAACAGAAAAATCCTTTCCTACCAATGACTCCTTGGTGTACCCAAAGCACTTCTCCATTCCATAGTTGACATCCAATATCGTCCCTTGGGGGGTCATAATTATAATGCCCGTAAACTCAGCATTTTCAAACATCATTTTAAAAAATAGGGAGCTGTTAAAAACGGGGGATAATTTATCGTTATTGTGCATCTAATTTTCGATTTGTTCAATTGAATTTCAGCATTAAAAATAGCTTTAAAAATTTTAAATGCCTAAAGCATTATCTTTGATTCCATTATACCGGATGTTATGATAATGAAAAAGAAAGCCAGGCGAATCGGCTTTACTTTTAAACGACGCTGGTGTATACGTGCTCTCACTGGGCCGGCTCCGGTCGGTTCTGTCATAAAAGAAAGTACTTTACCCTGAATCCAATTGGCTTGTATAAGTAAAATTATTACATTAGCCCAACATAATCTTACGGCTATAAGCCTTACAAGCGCTTATCCTTTAAATATATCTATGAAAATTAAACATTACCTTTGCTATTTTCTATTTTTTGCCGGATGTCTTACTTCCTGTCAGGTGAACACGGATTACCAAGAAACGCTTAATGGAAATGCTTATTTAATCCAAGCGAATCAGCAAGCCACCGACGTAATGGTCCACGATATTTTTTCGCCTCCGGTAGCAAGCAGGATATATGCCTATGCCTCTTTGGCTGCTTATGAAGTTGTTGCTCTGGCCGATGACCAGTACTTAAGCATGGCAGGCCAATTGAACGGCTTTGAGGCTAAAGAATACGACACTTCAAAGGAGTGTCTGTTTCCATTAGCCTCTTTAGCCGCTTACTATCAGATTGCAATGTCCATGATATTTTCAGAAGATCAACTGATCCCCCACCGTGATAGGCTCTATCAAATGGTCAAAGACCAAGGGATCTCCGATGAAGTATTTCAAAATTCTTTGGATTTAGGAAATGATGTTGCCAACCACGTGAGGGCTTATGCTTCCAAGGACAACTATAGCCAAAGCCGTTCTTTCGAGCGATACACTGTGTCAAATGAGGATGCATTCTGGAAACCTACTCCTCCTGCATATATGGAAGGCCTGGAACCACATTGGTCGAAAATGAGGCCCTTTGTTATGGATTCAGCCAATCAATTTATACCCGAAAGGCCCTCCCCTTTTGACATTATCCCTGAAAGTGACTTTTACAAAGAAGCAGAGGCGGTAATGTTGGCAACTAACCAGATCACCGAGGAACAGCGGGAAATCGCTTTTTTTTGGGATTGCAACCCCTATAAAATGAACGTGAAGGGCCATGTAATGTTTGCCGAGAAAAAGATCACTCCGGGGGGACACTGGATGGGCATCGCCGGCATCGCCGCCAAAACCAAAGAACTGGACTGGAAGCAGACTGCGGAGACGCTAATGGTCACCTCCTTGGCGGTGTACGAGGGTTTTCTTTCCTGCTGGGATGAGAAATACAGAAGCGTGTTGATCCGGCCCGAAACCTACATCAACCAGTATATGGACGAAAATTGGCTACCCTTACTACAGACGCCACCCTTCCCGGAATATACTTCAGGGCATAGTGTGGTGTCTACGGCAGCCGCGGTTGCCTTGACCCACTTGTTAGGGGATGACCTGTCTTTTGTGGATTCGACAGAAGTGGTATTCGGCTTGCCTGTAAGAGAGTTCAATTCCTTCCAGGAAGCAGCGGAAGAAGCAGCAATAAGCAGATTTTATGGCGGCATTCACTATATGCCGGCCATAGTAAATGGCGCAAAGCAGGGGGAGCAAGTCGGCCAACTTGTTATAGACCGAATTAAGACTCGAAGGGGAATGTTAGCCGATGCCGAGTAAGATTTTAGTGTAATGAAGAGGTTTTTTTTAATGCCAGTAATTCAACCAAGGCGGCAATAACACCGTGCTGTGATTTGATAGCTGGACAATCACCAACCGATTATTCTAAAAAAAACTTTTTGTCTCTTATATAATCCTCGACTGCTTCCGGTAGGAGGTATTTGACGGAGTGTCCCTTCCGAACAGCATTTCGGATAAATGTTGCGGAGATATCCATTAAGGGAGAAGTGATGTATTTGACGTTGTGGTGGACTAAATTAAAGCTTTCCTGGGGGCGGGGGTAGACATACAAGCCATAAAAATCAAGGATTGCTTCACTGTTTTTCCATTTATGAAAGGTTTTTAAATTATCCCCTCCGATCACAAGCCTGAACTCATGCTGGGGGTGCTTCTCGGAAAGATAAGTAAGTGTATCGATGGTAAAGCTGGGCCGGGGCATGTGGAATTCCACGTCAGAAACCCTGAATCTGTAGTTATCCCCTATCGCCAATTCAACCATCCTCAAACGATCAAACTCATGCAATAAGGTTTTCCTTTTTTTTAGGGGGTTTTGCGGGGATACAATAAACCAGATTTCATCCAGATCCGTCTGATCCTGCATGATATTGGCGATGATCAGGTGCCCCACGTGGATAGGATTAAAGGATCCAAAAAAAAGTCCAACTTTCAATTTTTACGGCGTTTTCAGAAAATCTCTCACCAGATTTTCGGCTTCCCGGAAAGATTTCTCGATATTATCGTTAATGAGGCTTATGTCGAATTTATCTTCAAACCCCATTTCAAACTTGGCTTTATAAAGCCGTCTCGAAAGACTCTCTTCAGATTCGGTACCCCGATCTTTGAGCCTTTCGGTCAATACTTCAAGTGAAGGTACTTTGACAAAGATAGCCAAAGCTTTGCTCCCGAAATATTCCTTAAGATGTAAACCTCCCTTGACATCCACATCAAAAACCACGGCTTTCCCTTCATCCCAAATTCGCTGGATCTCGTCTTTTAAGGTACCATAGAAGTTGCCTTCGTAGACTTCCTCCCATTCAACAAAGGCGTCTTGATCAATTTTGGCTTTGAATTCCTCTGGAGACAGAAAGTAATAATCCTTTCCATTTTGTTCCTCCCTACCTCTTTTGTCCCGAGTACAGGCAGAAATGGAAAAACCCAATTGAGGGTTTGATTTTAAAAGGTGTTTAACAATTGTGGTCTTTCCCGATCCTGACGGGGCCGAAAAAATAACAGCTTTTCCTGAAGACATGGGGTTAATTTTATCGGAGCTCTTCAATTTTTTGCCGGATGCTTGCTGCCAGTTCAGATGGGACGGGCTTTTTAGTGCATTTGTTCTTCAATATATCCTTTATGGCTTGTTCTAAGTGGTAGAATTCAAAGCAAGGTTGGCATTTGGCCAACTTTTGATCCAGCGTTTCTTTTGAATCACTAAGGGCTTCACCATCCAGAATACTTTCGAGTAATTGAAAGCACTTGTTTTCATCACCGCAACTTAATTTCCTTTCTCCTGATGAGTTTACCTTTTCCATTTTATTATTTTAACTCTGATCATTATTTTCTTCTTCAGTATTGTAGCCCATATTTTGAGCATAAGAACGCAATTTTTCCTTTAAAAGGTTCCTCGCTCTATGCAATCTTGATCTCACTGTTCCTATGGGAATATCCAGAATTTTGGCCATTTCTTCATAGGTAAACCCTTCAAGATCACAAAGAATAATCACCGTTCTAAAATCAACCGCCAGACTATTTAACGCATTGGAAATCTCGTCTCCTATCAAGTCCTTTACCGCGTCCACGCGAAGATCGGAGGTTATGCTATAATCAACACTTTCTGAGTTATAATAAGTTTCAACTTCCTGATAATCGACCTTCGTGGGCTGCTTGCTCTTCTTTCTATACTCATTGATAAAGCTGTTCTTCAGGATACGGAACAGCCAAGCCTTGGCATTGGTACCCTTCTCAAATGAATTGATAAACCTGAAAGCTTTCAAATAGGTATCCTGCACCAGGTCTTTCGCATCATCCTCATCGAAGGTGAGCCTAAACGCAAAATTGTACATAGAGTCTATGTGAGGCATAAACTCGTTGTCAAATATATTATTCTTATCCCTGTCGGAATATTTCTTTCTTTGTACCTCAGACATATGTTCCAAAAATAGTGATAGCCTTAATTAATAACTATTTTTTTGAAAGAAAGTCATCCGATTTTCTTTATTTTGAATCCTAAAGGACAACTTCCACCCAAAAGTTGACCGAATAAACGAAACCTGTCCTTGAATGTTTGTTTTCCGAGCAATCTCACGCCTTCCCATTTCACTGCTGTATATTTTTTCCGATGTCCTGTACCTGATCATGTGCTACGTGATACAATACAGGAAGAAAGTGATAGAGTCAAACCTTTTTTATGCCTTTCCGGAAAAATCCCCAGCAGAAAGAAAAGAGATTAAGCGCAAGTTCTACAGGAATTTCACGGATTCTTTGGCAGAAACGGTAAAGCTTCTCACCATAAGCGAAGAGGATCTGGCCAAGAGAATCAAGATAGTTAATGTCGATCTAGTGCTCGAGAAAATCAATAACGGAGAATTGATAATCGGACTGACCTCCCATTTCTTCAACTGGGAGGCCCACCTTTTGGCAATACAGGCTTTGGTCCAACAACGATGTGAGGTCGTATACCAGAAAGTCAACAATCAGTTCTTCGAGAACCTGATGCACGAACTGAGAGGAAGATTCGGAGGGAAATTGGTTGAAAGAAAGAAATTCCAAAGAAGTTTCTTACGGGAAAGAAACAACCCCAGACTCATCGTATTGGCGGCGGACCAGCGTCCTGAGAAAACTGAAATTCGGTACTGGAGAGAGTTTATGAATAGGGAAACCGCATTTTACGAGGGAGCTGAGAAGTTGGCGAAGAAATTTAACCATCCGGTGATATTTTCCTACGTGTCGAAACCAAAACGGGGACATTATGTCTTCACTTACCAAAAATTGGCTGCCCCCCCATTTGATGAGGCAGAACATAGCATCACAAATTCCTTCATCCAACATACGGAAAGAAACATCCGGATGGAACCTTCACTTTACTTATGGTCGCATGATAGGTGGAAGAAAAAACGTCCATCAACAGAAAAGTAGTGCGCTATTTTTGGAATGGCTTAAAAGTTGCATAGGACTAGGTAGAATTATTATTTAACCATTAAAATAACCTATCATGGCTAATTTAAAATTAAAAGGATCTTGGAACGAACTGAAAGGTAAATTGAAACAGGAATATGCAAAACTTACTGATGATGATTTGACCTATGTTGAAGGGAAAGAGGACGAGTTACTGGGAAGGCTTCAGCAAAAAACCGGAAAAGCCCAGGATGAGTTAAGGAAACAACTCTTCGAATAAAAGTAAAGGCCGGCATAAGCCGGCCTTTTTTTTAACAGATGGTTGTAATTTAATAATCATGCACCATCCCATTTGATCTTACCTTTCTAGATTCAGTCCGTTAATCAATTTTAAACAGCTTTAGCTTTTGATAAAGCGTTTTGCGATCAATGTTCAATAGCTTAGCAGCTTTGGTCTTGTTAAAATTGACATTGTTCAACACTTCGATTATATGTTTGGCTTCCGCATGTTGTGCCATGCTTTTAAGGTCCATATTTTTCACTTCCTCAACCTGGGCCAGTATTGGAGAATTCAACTGTTTATCCACGTCGCGTAAAGTCAATTGTTCCGGAAGTGCCTGCTTCCCAATCTCTTTTCCCGCTGCGGTCAACAGGCAGGCTCTTCTAATTACATTTTTAAGTTCCCGGATATTTCCTGGCCAAGGATGAGCTTGAAGGCACTCCCAAGCTTCGGGGGATATAGAAGGAATTTCCTTATCAAGTTCTTCTGAAGTTTTCTCCAAAAAAAAGTCAACAAACAACGGCAAATCCTGAAGTCTTTCCTTCAATGGGGGCACTTTGACGGTGAATTCGTTGAGCCTGTGGTACAGGTCTTCCCGGAACAAGCCTTTGGCAACATTGTCCTGTAAATCTTCATTGGTGGCCGCTAAAATCCTCACATCGACCTTAATCTGCTTCAGACTCCCCACCTTTCTTACCATTCTCTCTTGGAGCGTCCTAAGCAATGCAACTTGGATATCTAAGGAAAGGTTGCCCACTTCATCCAGAAAAACAGTTCCTCCTTCAGCCAACTCAAATACCCCTGTCTTATCCCCTACAGCTCCAGTAAAGGCCCCTTTCTCATGGCCAAACAATTCACTTGCGGCGAGTTCTCTCGATAGGCTTCCGCAGTCAATGGCGATAAAAGGTGCATTTTTTCTCTTGCTTCCATCATGTATCAATCGCGCAATGGATTCCTTACCTGTACCTGTCTCTCCTTCAATGATAATCGTGTAATCCGTGGGACCGACAATATCAATTAATTTTAACAGCTTCTTCGACGCCGCACTTGTCCCGACGACATATTCTTGCTGGCTATTCCCTCTCTCTTTGTCTTTTCCTTTGGGAGAAATTTTTACTTTTTCGGGATTTGAAAGCGCCCTCTCCACCATGACAAGCAAATCATCGGGATTCAGCGGCTTAGCCAGATACTGATAAGCACCGTTTTTGATCAACTCAACGGCAATCTTTAGATTAACATAGCCGGTTATAAAAATGACAGTTATCTCTGGCCTGATTTTTTTGATTTCCTTGAAATATTCATTCCCGTCGTAATCCTTCAGTCTGTAATCACACAATATTAGGTCATAGTCGAATTCCTTTAAAAGCTGAAGACCCTGTTTGCCGTAGACAGTAGATTCAGCGTCGTATCCTTTTTTCACCAAAAACCTGGTCAGCATCTCACATACCGACACTTCATCATCAATTATTAAAATTTTCTTCATTTTCAATAAATCAAGTCCCCCGAAGGGGGTACAGCAATTATGTTTTGATTTGCGGTCATTGCTTTTCTTCAATAATTATAGTGTTGAACATATAGAGTTGGCTCAAGCAATCGATATTTCATTGGGAATAAGATTCCTTAGCCCCACATTCGTTCGATATATATTGGCCAAGTAAAGGGAAAAGTGTGCTTTACACCTTGTAAAAAATGAAAATGCCAGCATAGAGTTAGAAGATGTCTTAAGGCTTAATTGAAAACAGGCCTGGTAAAACACTCAGGCCTGTTTATCAGAAAACTTGAACAATACTGCATAGAATATGTTGCAATTTTTCTACCTAAACTACACCCCTCTTCCTTGGATCACTCTAAGTATTATAGCTATTACAGCAATTACCAAAAGAACGTGGATAATTCCTCCAGCGCTATAACCGATGAAGCCAATAAGCCATGCAATGATCAAAATTACGGCGATGATATAAAGCAAATTTCCCATGATTAATAAATTTTGTTTGTTAGTGATTAGTTAATTATAAAAAGAACTCATGTATTAAATTAAACTGGATGGATTCCCTCTCTCCTTTTATAGCTCATATTTATACTGTTCCCCAGTCCAACTAGGCCCAACGCCTCAGAATCCCCAAATTTGATTCAAATACTATGCTACTTTTTAACTTTACTCTAAAATATAACTAATATTCTGTAATACATCACTAATTTTAAGAATTTCACCACTGTGCTTACTGCAAGGGAATTTGTGTTTCTATTTATTGTCAAAATGAATTGGTAACTTTGGATTCTTCAAATGTCCTTCCACTGGACGAACGATTGCAGTTAAGATTTATTTATGGAATATTTGTCTTTTTTGAATCCTAACCAAAGGACAGCGGTAGAACATACTGAAGGTCCTGTGATGATCATAGCAGGCGCAGGATCCGGAAAAACGCGTGTATTGACCTATAGGATTGCCCATCTTATTGAAAAAGGAGTAGACCCTTTTAATATCCTCTCCCTAACCTTTACCAACAAGGCAGCAGCCGAGATGAAACAAAGAATAGAGAGAGTCATAGGACTTGAGGCGAGAAACACTTGGATGGGTACTTTTCACTCCACCTTCGCCAAAATTCTACGGGTAGAAGCCTCTAAGCTGGGATTTCCTTCCAATTTTACCATTTATGATGCTGATGATAGCAAATCTCTCATAAGGTCCATAGTCAAGGAAATGAAGTTGGACGATAAGGTTTACAAGCCTAACACCGTTTTATCCAGAATATCAGGAGCTAAAAACCGGCTTATCTCTTGGGAAACCTATCAGAAGGACCCGTATATCAGGACGGATGACGAAGCAGCAATGAAGCCGAGGATGGGGGAAATATACAGAATTTACCAACAGAGGCTTTTCAAATCTTCCGCCATGGATTTTGACGACCTGCTGTTCAATACCAATATCCTGTTCAGGGACCATCCCGATGTCCTCAACAAATACCAGCAGAGGTTCAAGTACGTCATGGTGGATGAATTTCAAGACACCAACCTCTCCCAGTACGTAATCACCAAAAAACTCGCTGCCGTTCACCAGAACATTTGTGTGGTGGGAGATGATGCCCAAAGCATCTATGCCTTTAGGGGCGCGGATATTCAAAACATTCTCAACTTTGAGAAGGACTATCCGGATCTTTTTGTGGTAAAACTGGAGCAGAACTACAGGTCTACTAAAAACATCGTAACAGCAGCCAATTCCATCATCTCCAAAAACAAGGCTCAGCTTAAAAAAGACGTATGGACCCAAAATGATCTCGGCGATCCGATTGAATTGATCAAAGCCTCCTCTGACAATGAAGAAGGGCGGATCGTGGCCAACACCATCTTCGAAGAACGGAATAACAAGCAACTGAGCAACAGTGATTTTGCCGTCCTTTACCGCACCAACTCACAATCAAGGTCTATAGAGGAGGCATTGAGAAAACTGAACATCAACTATAAAATAGTCGGCGGATTGTCCTTCTATCAAAGGAAGGAGATTAAAGATTTGATGGCCTATATGAGGTTTGTGGTCAATCACGATGATGAAGAGGCATTCAAAAGAATCATCAATTACCCAAAGAGAGGCATTGGGGACACCAGTGTGGAGAGAATCATCGTGGCAGCCTATGAGCATGACATCCCTCTCTGGGAGGTATTGACCAATGCCGCCAGCTTCCTGACCGGCAGGGCGGCCAATGCAGTGGATGACTTCTCCACCTTGATCAAAAGCTTTAAAATCGAAGTGGAACGTAAGGATGCCTTTGAGGTAGCTTCGTCGATTGCAAAACAGTCAGGGCTGTTGAGAGAATTGTATGAGGATAAAACAATAGAAGGGTTAAACCGATATGAAAACATCCAAGAATTACTTAATGCGATAAAAGAGTACGTCGACAATCCCGAAAATGAGGACAAGAGCCTAGGTTCTTTTTTGCAGGAAATAGCTCTGCTTACAGACAACGACCGGGACAAAGACCAAACAGACAATGTTACCTTGATGTCCATACATGCCTCAAAAGGCCTTGAGTTTAAATACGTTTTCGTAGTAGGAATGGAAGAGGACCTATTTCCTTCCCAGATGATGATGCAGAGCCGTGAGGATTTGGAAGAAGAGCGGAGACTTTTTTACGTTGCCTCCACCCGGGCGATGGAAAAACTTTACCTCACCTACGCTACCACCAGGTATCGCTTTGGACGTCTGCTGAACTGCGAACCCAGCAGATTCCTGGAGGAAGTAGATCCCTCCTGTATTAAGGAGACGAAAAGGACGCCGAGCTCCTCTTCTATGTTTAACAACGGAGCCAGCGAGGGGCGGAACGGCTTTGTGGGGTTAAAGCGTCCCTCGGTTAGATCGGGGACTACTGCAAAGGTCCACACCCCAAGTCCCGATTTTAAGCCCTCAAATACCAACAACCTTGGGGAAGGCATGAAAATTGAACATCCAAAATTTGGCTTCGGAAAGGTCACGAAAATAGAGATGGAAGGAGCCAATAGAAAGGCATCTATCCATTTCGATAATTTTGGAGATAAAACTTTATTACTTAGCTTTGCAAAACTTAGAATCGTAGAATAGCTACCTTTTACAGCTAAATAAAGCAAGCTAAAAAACAGGAGCTACATTTTAAAAAAGCGAAAAAGCTAGACCGCCCGAATTCCCTTATGTAGCTAATATTATCGAACTAAGACACCGATTCTGGAAATTGACCATTTTTTGTTATATTAAAAGGTCATTGATCAACCAGACGGGGTATGAAAGAACATGAAAAGCCTAAACAATCGTTTATTTTGAAAGAATACGGAAAAAACATCCAAAAACTGGTCAACTACGTCAAGACCGTTTCGGATAAAGACAAGCGAACGGAATACGCTTATGCTCTTGTGGAATTGATGAAACAACTCAATCCCCTCTTGAAAACAGAAAATGACCAAAAGCTCTGGGATGATCTTTACATCATGTCCGACTTTGAGTTAGATGTGGATGCTCCTTTTCCTATGCCTGAGAAAGAACTTTTAGGAAAAAAGCCCCAGATGTTGGGCTATCCCACCGGAGAAGTAAGGTTCAAGCACTACGGCAGGAATATCGAGAAACTGATAGAAAAAGCGATTGAAATAGAAGATGATGAAGAGCAGGAAGCCGCACTTATCTTCATAGGACAGTTAATGAGAAGTTTTCATTCCACTTGGAACCGCGAAAATTTTGATGATGCTATTATCATTGACGACATCAAGATCCTATCAAAGGGTAAATTGCACATCGATCTGGATAAAGTAAGGGAGAATGGGCTTTTCGAAACCAATATGCGAAGGGATTTCAAACCTTCCGGACTACCCTCTACTGAGCAAAGCAATAACGTCGGCAATGGCAGAAGGAGTTTTCCAAGCAACCCAAAAAGGAGAACCAACGGCGGCAATAAAAAGCGACGAAATTAATGGCATCATTTAAGGTAAGAGGAGGGCTCCGGCTCAAAGGGGAAATTA
This sequence comes from Cyclobacteriaceae bacterium, assembly GCA_035307285.1. GTDB lineage: Bacteria > Bacteroidota > Bacteroidia > Cytophagales > Cyclobacteriaceae > DATGMS01. The sequence goes on along the minus strand of DATGMS010000242.1, from coordinate 22,640 downwards.
TACCTCAAGGCGCAAAAAATGAAGCTCTCCAGATTCTTTGCGCAGTCCTTCTAAGTCAAGAAGATATAATAGTTCATAAAGTACCCCAGATCAGAGACGTCATAAAATTGATGGACCTGTTGGCCGATATGGGAGTGGCGATTGAAAAAATTGACCAAGAAAGCTATAAATTTAACGCCTCCCGGATTGATCTGGGCTATTTGGAAACGGCAGATTTTTTAGAAAAAGCTTCAGCCCTGAGAGGTTCGGTAATGATTTTGGGCCCGTTGTTGGCCAGATTCGGCACTGGTAAAATATCCAAACCAGGAGGTGACAAAATTGGAAGAAGGAGACTGGACACCCACTTTTCAGGATTTCAGAAGCTAGGAGCTAAATTCACTTACAATTCCAAAAAAGGGATTTACCATATTGACGGTAAGAACTTGAAGGGCTGTTATATGCTTTTAGATGAAGCTTCCGTAACAGGGACCGCCAATATCGTAATGGCCGCCGTAATGGCCGAAGGAGTCACGACTATTTACAATGCTGCCTGTGAGCCTTACCTCCAACAACTTTGCTCCATGCTCAACCGAATGGGAGCCAAGATTACGGGAATTGGTTCCAACTTGCTTCATATTGACGGGGTGGAAAAGCTGGGAGGAACTGAGCACACGTTACTTCCAGATATGATTGAGATTGGTTCTTTTATTGGACTCGCTGCTATGACCCAGTCGGAAATCACGATAAAGGATGTACGTGTGGATCAATTGGGCATAATTCCAGACACCTTCAAGAGAATGGGTATTCAACTAGAGATCCGGGGGAATGACATCTATATCCCTTCTCAAAAGCACTATGAAATTGAATCCTTTATAGACGGGTCAATACTTACCGTGGCCGATGCCATCTGGCCGGGATTCACTCCTGACCTCTTAAGCATTGTGCTAGTGACTGCCACCCAAGCTAAAGGCACCGTATTGGTACACCAAAAAATGTTTGAAAGTCGGTTGTTCTTTGTGGACAAACTTATTGACATGGGCGCTCAAATTATCTTAGGCGATCCCCACCGCGCAGTGGTCATCGGGTTGGACCGTAAGTATCCTCTTAAAGGGATCCGGATGACCTCACCTGATATCCGTGCGGGCGTGGCTTTATTGATTGCTGCAATGTCAGCAGAAGGTACTTCTGTGATAGATAATGTAGAACAGATAGACCGAGGCTATCAGTTTATTGATCAGCGGCTAAACGCACTCGGAGCCGACATAGTCAGAATAGACTAAAGAAAACATGGCTTGCTTGGTGCGAAAGTTAAAGCAAGCCATGTTTTCTGATTTTTTAGTACAAAATAGGCTCATCCCCCGGGCAAGTCCTTTCCACTTCTTTAATGATCAGGCTGTTGACCCAATTGATGCAGTTTTGGTGAACTACTGCTGCTTCGTCTTCCTTTTTCTTGCGGATCTCCTCATTCAGCTCCATTTCCTTATGATAATACCATTCATTCAAGCTGAGGCCGTAGTTCTGCCATAGCGGAACGTTGATCCTCAAGTAATAAGCATATACTGCTGCGAGATCACCCAAGCTTGATCTTATTTCCTCTACTTCATCTGTAGTACTGCTCTCCCTGATGCTGGTTAGGATTCTTCTGAATTTGGTGACCACCTTAGGTAATTTATCCAGACTAAAATCAATAATTTGTAAATTTCTATCATCAAATCTTTCTTCGGCTTCAAACGATCTTCTAATATAGTTTGATTCTATTATTCCCGATGTGTAAGCCAACTCTTGGGTACAACTTCTCGCACCGGAGCCAAATTGCATGTAAATTTCGTGGGCACAAATCCCATCTCCTGATGAGGCCTGAGAAGAAGTAAACAGATTAGGCTCTCCATCAGGAACTTCATTTTGAGTAGCTCTAAGTTCTTCCAAACCTTCAATTACCGGAATTTCCGGAAAAGAAGGCTTTAACTTTTCATCCAGCAGCATCCTCCTTAACGTCTCTTCCAATTGGGGATCTAAAGGGTTCCGGGGATCCAGAATGCCCACCAAGAAGTCTAATGTAACCTTTTGAAATTTTTCTTGAACTTCCGGACTCTCCTGCCGAACCGCATCTGCCAACGCTTGCAACACTTCCTTAAGATCCTGAGGAACAGCCCCCCCCTCAAGGACATCATCGAGAAGCCGCATCGAGTAAGCTGGGTCGAAGATTTCTTCATAATCCGGATCTTCGATTATCGGATCAGGATCCTGTAGAGATGGAAGTCTGTCCATATCTTTAAAAATTTCCGAAACCTCCCTCTCCAATTGAATATCCGGCTCTCCGTGAGAGCTGCACCCGATCATTAAACCTGTTGCCAACAACCATACTAACCCGCAACTCTTGTCAAATTTCATGTTCATCTGTATTTCTAATTTTCCATAAAAACCTGCTATATACCGATAAGCACAGAAAGTTTACATCCGCCCAGTTTATAAATTTATCCCTCATCTTCAGTCAAAAATGGATTAAATCAAAAATTCATTGGACATTTCAACTCAACAATATTTCTCAAGGGTGATATGGTAGTAAACATAAGTTGTTTAAAGAAAAAATCCGCTTTCTGCAGAGGAATTATTTACATGAAAAACGTTTTATCCAACACGAAGTCCATATAAATGTAGTTTGCTAGTTAGGTAATGTCCAAGAGAAAAATAGAACTAAGAGCCGGGAACTATGTGAAAACGTTCAGGTAGCGAACGGAAGCTACCTCTTTATTGAAACACAATTGCATAGGTCGACGTGCTCTCTCGTGGCTTACAGGCGGGTAATATGTGACATATCAGGTAACCTTTAATTGGTGAAAAAAAACCACAGTATTGGAGATCGGGGAAAAATAAATCCGTTGCGTAAGACTGGATCAAAACCGAAACCGCATTAACTAATCCATTTCAACAACCACATCAGAAAACCAGAGCACCGTGTTGCCTTTATCATCTTTGTGGTCCAAAGCGATCTTGATTCCATCAAAATCCTTTATATTTTCCCAAGTCATAGGTCTTCCTGTTTCTCCATTTCCTCTTCTAAAAATCCATTCCTTAATCAGATTATTTCCATCAATAAATAGATCATAGGCGTCACCCGGTGTATATCCTTCCTCGTTGTTATAAACCACTGTCAATTTGGTAGTGTCGTCCCCGCTTATTGGAGCCTGCTGATTATGTGTCACCTGGTACTCATAACCCTGATCCCAAGCCAACTGAAATGGAAATACTAACCAGTATTTATCATTGATGAAACGGCCGTCAATTTCCGTTAAAGTGCTATCCATTCGAGACTGGATGTAGGTAAGCGTGGTATCAGGCCCGGAATATTCCACTTCTCCCAAAGCAGGATCCCAACTCCAGCTTCTGCTACGAACTGTAGCACTGTCCACCCTGACGTTCCAGGTATAACGGAGGGAGCTGACTTCTTTAAATTGGTTAAAACCATAAGCTTCTGCCACCTTCATGGGCAGGCTATCTGCTTTTTGATCCTGAGGGGAACTACAGGAAACTACCAAACAAAAAACTATAGGGATAGAATATTGCAACGCTTTCATATGTCCTTATCTGTTAAAAACATAATCTACTATTTATTTTTGGAAATTTCATCCTACGAGGGACTATAGCGCAGAGAATTTTTTCGCAGTCTAAGACAGGTACTTTCAGTTGACAAAAAAAATAGGTGAAACGTTGACCGCTTCACCTATTTGCCAGAGCTACAACTTGATCGCCGGAAAAAATTGTGTTCGGCGCCTTGTATTATCTAATGAACTCAGTTTTGATGCGTTTGAGCAAGGCCTCAACTATGCGCTCAGCTGTCTTTCCGTCCCATTTTTCAGGAATGCTGCCTTTTTTCCATTGTCCGGAAAACAGCTTTTCCATAGCGGGTCGTATCGCCTTTGGATCCGTGCCGATCAGTTCATTGGTGCCTTGAATGATAGTTTCTGGACGTTCGGTATTGTCTCTTAAAGTCATACAGGGTACCCCCATTACGGTTGTTTCCTCTGTGATTCCGCCGGAATCCGTTACAACGGCCTTCGCCCTTTCCACCAAATAATTGAATTCCAGATAACCCAGTGGATCAATCATATAAAGCCGTTCATGCTTAATGCCTAAATTTTCCAGTATTTTCTTGGTCCTAGGATGTACAGGAAATATTAAGGGCATTCCTCGGGAGTGATTGATGATCTCTTCCATTAGCGTCTTTAACTTCTCCTCTTGGTCAACATTTGCGGGACGGTGTAATGTCATCACCAAATATCCCCCCTCTTTAAGCCCTATTCCCTCCCATTCTGCTGGTTTTTGAAACCGATTTCGATGCTTTAGAAGGGTGTCAATCATTGTATTCCCCACGAAGAAGATCCTGTCCTCCCCGACTCCTGTTTTCCTCAAACGGTCATTGGCAATTTCTGTGGTAGTAAAGAAATAGTTGGTAATGCTGTCTGTGACCATCCTATTAATCTCCTCAGGCATGGACCAGTCACCAGAACGAATTCCGGCTTCCACGTGGGCTACCTGGATCTGTAGCTTCTGAGCTGTAATAGAACAGGCCATAGTAGACGTTACATCGCCCACCACCAGACAAAGATCCGTGCTTTCCTTCAACAGCAACCTCTCATAACCAATCATGATAGCCGCAGTCTGTTCCGCCTGGGTTCCCCCTCCGGCTCCGAGATTGACATCCGGTTCAGGAATATTGAGTTGCTCAAAAAAACTTTCGGACATGTTTTTGTCATAATGCTGTCCTGTATGGATAAGCCTAAAAGAAATATCCTCCCCTCTCTGTGAAGCCATCTTGATGGCATCGATAATGGGGGATATTTTCATAAAATTAGGCCTTGCACCAGCAATAAGATCAATTTTCATAAGCTTAATGATACTAACTGAAAATTGGGCACAGAGCGAATAAAAAACGTCGTTCAAAAATGGCAGGTCCCGACGAGTTCCATCAAATACGTCTGCATTTATTTCTCAATGCCGAAATTTAATAATAACGTACATCACAATTTGGATTGGCCTTTTTGAAGTTATCTACTTGTCGGCTTTTTATACGGGTGTTAAAACAGATCAGGCTTTTGAGATTATTCAGGTTCATTACAGGGTTGAGACTTCTTGCGTTGGTACTTGCTATGTCCAATGCTTCAAGATTGTGCAGCCCTTCAAGCCCTCGTAAATTGCTGATATTTGTCCCGGAAGCAACAAATGTTTTTAGGGATTGAATAGAAGATAGCGGCCTTAAATCGGTTATTCCTGTATTGGAAACATTCAGATATTCCAGATCTCTCAAGGATGAAAGCGGCTCCAGTGCAGAAATAGGCGCCTGGGCAACCTGTAAATGCCGCAACGTCTGTACTTGCGCCAGTGGCGAAATATCAGCCAATGGCACGTTGTTGATGATCAATTCGCGAAGATTAAAGAATGCCGACAAGGGCTCAACGGTATTGATCTGGCCACCGTCTATCGAAAGTTTGGAAGCTGAAGTCATTCCATGAAGAACCTGTGACGAAGGATCAGGTTCCAATTCAAACTGCTTGCTAAGCGCATTCCTCCAGGCATCACTTAGTCCTTCCCACCACGCCATAAGCTCTTTGGTACGGAAAACCACATTGACTTCTGGTATAACCTCCACCAACTCCAGGATTTCTGCTTGAGGCACACTTGTATTGTCTACACCTACAGAACTAAGGTGCTCCAGCCTTTTTATCGGGGAAATGGAGGAGATGTTGGTATTGCTAAACTGTATTTCCCGCAAAGTTCGTAATTGGGCCAAAGGCTCTAGGTTAGTAATTGCGCTGTTGTTTCCATGGATAACCTCAATAGTCCTAGATTCAGACAAGGGGGTCAAATCATGAATTTTGGTTTCGTTAAAAGTTAGTTTGATTATTTTCTTGAATTGAACAATAGGCCGCAGATTCACCACGCTACTTCCTGACAGGTCTAAAGAGTCCGCGCCTACAATGCTGTACAATTCCTCTATGGTAGGTTTGCCCTGAATATTTGGAAAAGCGTCCTTTAGTACTGCCTCCCATCCGTCGGGCAAACTATCCCACCAAGCCTGTAATGATTCAACTTGGTAGATCAACAAAACAGACCGGTTTCTTCTGCTGTAACCGTCAGCTACCTCCTGCGATATACTGGTTTGGTCCGCATACACCTTCTGAAGATTATCGAGACCATCCAGGGCATCGAGACTACTGACCTCCGTCCCGTTGATATTGAGTATCCGAAGTTTGGACATTTTGCTCAAGGGTGACAAGTCCATGATATTGGTCTCTTCCAGATTGAGTGTTTCCAATTCCTTCAACCCACCCAAAAAATCAAAGTTTAGCAGGTAATTGCCCTTTAAGCTTAGAGCTTTCAAATTCTTCAGCGCATCGAGATTTTCTAGATTTCCAAATCCGCTCTCTTCCAAATCCAAGGTTTCAAGCATCTTGAAAGAGCTCAGTACGCCAAAGCCCTGTAGAGACGTATTAATGACTTTAAGGTGCTTAAGATTGCTAAGGTTGTTCAGTTCATCAATTTCAGTCACTTTAGTCCCCGAAATGTCCAGATAGTTGAGCCTATCCGAGTATTTGATAAACTGAATATCCTGCGTGGGTGTATTTGAAATATCCAAATAACTTAAAAACGTCACGTTGCTGATTGGACTTAGATCCTGGATATTGGTATTGCTGATGTTGATGTATTTCAATTCCCTTAGAGCATGTAGAGGGGATAAATCTTGGATGATGACGTTTCCGGAAAGGTCAAGGGAATCAATATCACTTATCTCATTGATCTGGTCCATGGTCAGGGAATCATCGATAATATTGAATTTTTCCCTGAAATAAGAAGACCATTCATAAGAGAGATTTGACCACCATTCAGCAAGCTCTTTGTCTCGGCTGAGCTTTGTGGTGTATATGCTGGCTATCTTTAATTCGTTAGAATTTTTATCCAAATTGATTTCCACAAATCTGGGCTGGGTATTCTCTATTTTCTCGTCATTAAGACCTACAGCAGAGAGTGTCCTGTCAAGAGACACGACAAAGAAAAGCGCATCGTTTTCCCGTAAAGCAGGTTTTACTTCTCTTACCTTAAATTTGAATTGTGCATCTTTAAAGAAGAACTCCACATCCTTCAGATAGGCCGTGACATCCTTGTTGGTGATCACTTGTCTGTCTAACAGAAGGTCGTCCTCGACCTGCACCTGTCCATCACGAAATATTTTCGTATAACTATCTCGAATGATTACATCCTTGTCCCGGGCAGATGTCTCTTTGCTCCCAACTGTATTTAGAAAATATTCCAGAAAGCGTACTTGATCTTCTACCTTTTGAGAAAACTCCTTAACCTCATCTTTAGTGTATCCGCCAAGATCCTGAGCGCTTACACCAAACACGGAAATAAAGAAAATGGATGATAATATAATTAGCCTATTTCTGATCATAAATATATTCCAATATTACCTCTTTGTCATTTTCCTTCAATTTTACCAGATTGGATATAAGCCAACCCGTATTAAATCCAGGCCGGTTAAACTGGGACAGTTCAAAATACCACTTATCGATCTGGAAAAAATGGAATTTAACGTCAGTGACCGTTTCAAACTTAATGTTCCCTTTTTTTATTTCATAAAGAAATAGCGTGAGAAAATCTGGCTGGAATTCTTTAGGCGTATAGGATTCGGGCTTGGTGTTGTCCTGTAAGGCTTTCCTCAGATTCATAAAGCCCAGTTCATGGCTAAGTGGATGAAGAAATTCCTTTGCGTTGCCTTCGGCTTTATTGAATGCGGACTTAAACGGATCAAATGACACATTCTCAATGACCCATTCAAATCCTAAGCCCTCCGGTTGCAGCTTCATGAACAAGGTCACTTGTTCCCTTTTACCTTGATAGGTAAAAATTGTGCCTACTTCCGCAAACCAATTGCCTTTGTGGAAATTTAAAAACTGGGGATAATTTTCTGCCGTGACTTCAGTAAGAAATTCATTCTTCAGCTCTTTTGGGACCTGGGAAGTTTCATTATCAAAAATCACGCCGATGAACTTCTGCCTGAGAGTCCTATCACGGTATTGTTTATTGCCTGGATACAGCCGCTCTTTACCGTCTTGGGTTTCCTCGCCGTTGAACCTCCTAAAAAATTGATTGACTTGTTTGGTCGATGCGGCAAACCTGCCGTCATCTTCAGGTTGTCCGGGGCTGTACAAACCCTGCCCCGAGACAAACTGAATTGATATTAATGTTAATGATAGTACTAGTACTAGATGGATTCCTTTTCTCATGCGGAGGTTTCAGTGACTCGGATATCACCCAGCATAACATCCCAGAACTCTATGGTTCTACCTGCTACCTGAGTTTGCTTTTTCTCAACGTAGATAGTGATGTCCTTTTTGGTGGTATCGCGATAATTCAAGTTGTTCTCAACAGAAGTACCTTCAAATCTTTGATAAATGGTAACTACACCAACATATCTGCCATCAGGTTGTCTTTCAAGATCACTGATATAGTGAATGTCGTACCAGCTGATGTTTACTTGATCGTAGTTCAAGGCCATCAACCTTTCGAAGTAGTTACGTACCTTATAGTAAGATACTTCATTACTGCTTAACGAAGAAACTCCCATTTCCGCATCCGGGGCAAACAATTCTTCTGCTCTATCCATAACCCGGTTAGCTTCAGAAAACTGTGTCTGCTTACTTCCTATGATGCTGATGTATTTGCTTAAATCCTTTACCTTTTCTAATGCCAAAGAATCAATCGCCTGCTTTCTTTGTGGGCTGATGTCATCTGTCTGGGCAACAGCCACAAAGGTGGTGGCAAGAAGAACGAATAATAAGGAGGGAATATATTTTTTCATGGTTATTAAATTTGTCTGATTATAAAATTATCTTCTTCTCAATTCCAATTCTGACACCTTGCCACTTCCGTCGAGTCTGATATCACTGATGAAATTCAGGTTCTTTTTGGTATCCTTCAAGTAGTTCAGATAATTATTAATGGTAGTCGGCTCATCGTAGTCCTTAACGCCGTTCTCTTCATGGATGACAATTAAAACGGGGGTGTTTTGGTTAGAGAACATAGCCAGTGTTTCCTGTATAGTGCTGTTGGCACTCTGCACGGTACCTGCATTGGCGATAGAGGAAAAATAGTTTTCCAATTTACTTACAGCAACCTCATCGGCTGAGGGTTGTGGTGGTGCGGTCGGAGTAGTCGGGGCCGCTTCTACCGGAGGAGCTGGAGGTGCCGCTTCTACTACTTTCTTTTTGCTCTTACAAGCACCCATGGCTAGCAAGCAAAACAAGGTCAACGTGAGCAACCTTCTCAGAGGGAATTTAAAACTTCCTTTTTTCATTGTAAATTTAAGCATTTGATTGTGGATAAGAGTTAATTCAATTTAGCGTTTGATCAAAAAGCAGACCATATTTCGACATCCCTTAAAGTATGGGAAATATCTCAAAATCTAATAATGTATTACCATCGAAAGGTGAAATTCGTACAGGATTGGTTAAGTAAAAGAATTATTTGAGATGGAGGTGGAAATAGATACAAAGGTAGTTACTATTTTTCAGATCTTATAATATATGTTTGCCCAAACATGGGAGAAACAGATAAATTATCAATGGGGAAACAGTTCCTTTAGTTTGTTCTCCAAGCTTGATCCCCGAAGATCCTTAGCAATAATATTTCCCTCCGGATCCACCATGTAAGTGGCAGGAATCGCATTGATCTGATAGGTAGCCGCCGCCTCCGAGTTGAAGTACTGCAGATCCGAAACCTGAGTCCACTCCAAGCCATCTTCCTCAATGGCGCCTACCCAAGCTTCTTTAGTCCTGTCCAAGGAAACCCCGAATACTTCAAAGCCTTTATCCTTGTATTGGTGGTACAATCTAACCACATTGGGGTTCTCTTCCCGGCAAGGTTTGCACCAGGCAGCCCAAAAATCGATTAAAACATATTTTCCTCTCAAGTCAGATAGTCGTACCAGCTCCCCTTCTGGATTAGGAAGAGCTATTTCTGGTGCAGGTTGACCCACAGAAAGCGTTCTTAGCTCATCCAGTTGTTGCTTCAAGGTAATTATCGACTTTGTATTAGGATATTGTTGATCCAATCCATTGATAAGGCTATCTAAAAAATCAAAGTCAGTCCCTGGATCTATCATCATCACTGCGGCCAGGGATGCAAAACTACCGTCCATGTCTTTCACCGTGTTTTTTACTCGAGCGGCGTGATTGGATGCCATTTCCATAGACCGTTCCTGAATGGATTTAATTGCCTCTTGGTCATTGGCAGTCATGGCCTCATAATATTGGTTATTAAGTTCGTTAATCTCCTTTTGGTAGAGGTCCATTAATTGATCTACCTTGGCTATTTGTTCGGTATCATGTGATCCGGAGGTTTTGAAGCTTTCCTTGTCGTTGAAGTCGTACTCAATCTTAATATCTTCATCAAAAAGCGCCAGCCTGGCCATTTTCTCGCCGAAAAGGTTGAGTTCATAAAACCCTGGGCTCTCCACGCTAAGTTCATAATCGAATTTCCCATTCTCATTCACAGGAATGGTGTCTATGACTTCCGCTCTATCCCCTTGATATTCGGATAAAATCAACGAGCCTTCAGGTTTATTTTTGATCTCTCCGCTGATTTGTACGGTGCCATCAGATTCTGCGGAATTATTTCCACAGGCCATGGTAAACGACACTAATCCAATGACCAAAATATTTCTTATTGCTTTCATATATTTTTATCCTCCAACAATTCTGTCAACATTTTGCTAGCGACTTTTGGATCTGCCTTGCCTTGTGATTTCTTCATCACCTGTCCCATAAACATCCCCATAAGTCCCTTTTTACCGGATTTATACTCCTCCACCTTCGCGGTATTTTCCGCCAAAACTTTTTCTATAATTGGCTTCAAAGAGTTCTCGTCACTCTCCTGAATCAAATTTAATTCCTGAGCAATCTCAATAGGCGATCTAGAACTATTTTTAATCAATTCAGGATAGATCTTTTGAGAGGCAACTGAGAAATTCACTTTTCCGTTATCTACCAGTGCAATTAGACCAGCCAGCTGCTTGGGGGAAATCGGGAATTCTGAAATTGGTAGCGTCAACTCATTTAGATAAGACTTGACGGGTCCCATCACCCAATTGGATGCTGCTTTGTAATTTTCGGTTTCCTTACATAGCTCCTCGAAGTATAGAGCTATCTCTTTTGTGTCTGTTAATACACCCGCATCATATTCCGGAAGACCGAAAACATCAACAAACCTTTCATACAATTCTCCCGGAAGAGAAGGCATGGCATCCTTAATGCTGTTTAGCCATTCTTGGGAGACGATGACAGGGCTGAGATCCGGTTCAGGAAAATACCTGTAATCATTCATGTCTTCTTTGGTCCTCATGCTAGAGGTGGTGCCTGTAGTGGCGTCGAACGTCCGGGTCTCTGAAACGAAAGTTTCGGCTTTTTCCAACAACTCTACCTGCCTTTCGAATTCGTGCTCAATAGCTCTTGCAACATTCCTAAAGGAGTTCATATTTTTCACCTCCACCTTCTTTCCCAGTTCTACATCCCCTTTCAGCCTTACCGAGACATTAGCGTCGCATCTTAAGGAACCTTCTTCCATATTCCCATCGCATATGTCCAAATACCTGACGAGTTTCTTTATTTCCACCAAAAAATTGTACGCTTCCTCGGAAGAACGCATATCCGGTTCGGAGACAATCTCGATCAACGGAACTCCGGCCCGGTTAAAATCCACCAAGGTATCCACTTCGCCAGCCAAGTGGATGGACTTACCGGCGTCTTCCTCCATATGGATCCTGGTAAGGGCTATGGATTTCTTTTCGCCGTTCGAGAGCACTATGGGAACTTTCCCGCCGACGCAGATGGGGCCTTTGTCTTGGGTCAACTGATATCCCTTAGGAAGATCCGGATAGAAATAATTTTTCCGTGCAAAAATGTTGGTTCTGGTAATTTCCGAATTGCAGGCCAAGCCCATTTTGATCGCAAATTCAACAGCCTTTTTGTTTACTTTGGGTAGAGTACCTGGATGTCCCAAAGTGATTACTGAAATATTGGTGTTCGGTAGATTACCATACTCGGTGGAATCTGAATTATACATTTTGCTTTCTGTTAGCAATTGGGCATGTACTTCAAGTCCTACGACCAGCTCATATTTATCTTTTGTCTCTTGCGAAAGCATATTATATTTTCAAATCGATTCTAATATTAGACCCCAAAAATGGCAGAGATTTAAACCAAAAACAAATCAATTGGATGTAAACCAACCTAAACCACGGAAAACATTTTCCTAGCTTCTTCCACCACCTGTTGCAGTCCTTCAACATTTTTGCCGCCTGCAGTCGCAAAAAACGGCTGCCCTCCTCCACCGCCTTGTATGGCTTTCGCCAGCTGTCTCACAGCTTTCCCTGCGTCTAAACCTCTCGATTCAACCACATCTTCATCAATAATCACAGCAATTTGGGGCTTTCCGTCAATGGCGGCAGCCAGTACCGCAATCAATGGCTGGCTTTCGTTCTTTAACTCAAATGCCAGCTTCTTTAAAGCATCGGCAGAAGGGAGACTTACTTGTGCTACTATTAGGTTTACTCCATTAATGGATTCCTGTTGGGCCAACAAGTTGCTTTTCAAGATTCCTGCTTCCTTAAGATAAAGTCCTTCTACCTCCTTCTTCAAATCGTTCTTATCCTGAACAAGCGTCTCAATTGCATTTTTTATCTCTTTAGGATTTTTTAGCAACTCTTTGATTTCCTTTATCACCTTCAACTGTCCGTTGATATACTTTAAGGCAGCGAATCCTGTAAGGGCTTCTATCCTTCTCACTCCCGAAGCAATAGAACCTTCAGATAGTATCTTGAAAACCCCGATTTTCCCTGTTGAGTTTACGTGTGTTCCTCCGCAAAGTTCGATAGAGAAGTTTTTATCAAAGGTTATTATACGTACAAACTCGCCGTATTTTTCCCCGAACAATGCGGTTGCACCGAGCCGCTTTGCCTCTTCGATAGGTACGTTCCTTTTCTCGTCAAGGGGAATATTGTCCATGATCTTCGCATTGACAATTCTTTCCACTTCTTCCATTTCCTCGTCGGAAAGTTTAGCGAAATGAGAAAAATCAAAACGCAACAGCTGGTCGTTGACCAAAGAGCCTTTTTGTTGGATATGGTCCCCAAGGACTTCCTTCAATGCCGCCTGCAGAAGGTGGGTAGCAGAGTGGTTATTCATGGTGGAAATCCTTTTCTCAGCGTCCACCTTTCCGGTAAATAGCGCATTGGGAAATTGAGGCAACCTTTCAACCAAATGGACGATCAAATCATTTTCCTTCTTGGTGTCCAGTACTTTGAGCGTCTCATGGTCGCTAGATAAAATCCCCCTGTCTCCTACCTGCCCGCCGCTTTCGGCGTAGAAAGGTGTAGTGGACAAAACTAGCTGATAAAGACTGCCTTTATTTTCTTTTACTTCCCTGTACTTAACAATGCTTGTTTGGCATTCCAACGTATCATAGCCGACAAATTCAACGTCCGCATCTTCATTGACCACTACCCAATCTCCTGTTTCTTTTCCTGAGGCCGATCTTGAACGGCTCTTCTGTTTGTCCATTTCGACCTCAAAGCCGCTGATATCTACAGAAAAGCCATTTTCTCTTGCTATTAATGAAGTCAAATCCAATGGAAATCCATAAGTGTCATACAGTTCAAACGCCAATTGCCCAGATATTATCTTCTCTCCGGTCTGCTCGAAATCTACCTTTATCTGCTCCAACTTCTTAAGGCCGTTGTCCAATGTCCTCAAAAATGAAGTCTCCTCTTCCTGCACCACTTTGGCAACAAATCCTTTTTGGGCTTCAATTTCAGGAAATGTTTCTCCAAACGCCTCTGCCAGGATTGGTACAAGTTCAAATAGGAAAGGTCGGTTAAAACCTAAAAAGGTGTAGCCATACCTAACAGCTCTTCTTAAAATACGACGGATAACATAGCCAGCCTTATTGTTGGAAGGAAGTTGGCCATCGGCTATCGCAAAAGATATAGCCCGAATATGATCAACAATAACCCTGATGGCGATATCGGTTTTCTCTTCATCCCCATACTTTTTGCCCGACATAGTTTCGAGGGCCTCGATAAAAGGAGTAAAGATATCCGTGTCGTAGTTGGAACTCTTGTTTTGTATAGCTCTAACCAAACGTTCAAAACCCATCCCCGTGTCCACATGCTTTGCGGGAAGCTCTTTTAATGAACCGTCTGCCAGTCTATTGAACTGCATAAATACCAGGTTCCAAATCTCGATCACCTGCGGATGGTCCGCGTTGACCAAGTCCTTACCTGACATTGAAGCAATCTCTTCCTCTGCCCTAAGATCGATATGAATCTCGGAGCAGGGGCCACAGGGACCAGTCTCTCCCATTTCCCAAAAATTATCCTTTTTCGATCCGTAGATTATACGGTCGGTAGCAATATGCTCTGACCATAGCTCATATGCTTCCTTATCCTCCTCAAGTTGATCCTTGGCATCGCCTTCAAAAACGCTTACATAAAGCCTGTCCTTAGGCAATCTGTACACTTCGGTCAAAAGTTCCCAAGCCCAAGCTATTGCATCCTTCTTAAAGTAATCCCCAAAAGACCAGTTGCCCAACATCTCAAACATGGTATGGTGATAAGTATCTACCCCTACTTCTTCAAGGTCATTATGCTTTCCGGATACCCTCAGGCACTTTTGGGTATTTGCCACCCGAGTATAAACCGGAGCCTTGTTGCCTAAAAAAAAATCCTTAAATTGGTTCATTCCTGCATTGGTAAACATCAATGTAGGGTCGTCTTTAACCACAATGGGGGAGGAAGGAACGTATTGATGTCTTTTTGTTTCAAAAAAACCAATAAAAGTGCTTCTTATTCGTTTAGCGTCCATATAATGTTTACTTTTCTCAATTTATTTCGGATTATACACGGGTTATATTTATCTTTGACGCTGCCAACTATAAATTACCCCTGGTTTTCTGGTCTTTAAGGGGACACAAAATTATAAGAATTACCTTTCAATTTGTAATGAGTAGAATAAAATATTACTACGACCCAAAAACCTGTAAATACGAGCGATTCACTAAAAGCAAATGGGACATTCTATTAAACGTCTTGGGCTTTTTATCTCTGTCTTCGATTTTTGCAGTTTTGATTTTGATGGCTTTTAGCTATTATTTTGACAGTCCTAAGGAACTGCTCCTTCGAAAGGAAAACAAAGAACTTAAACTTTACTATGAATTGTTGGATCAGGAAGTGGTAAGATTAAACGCCATGATGGCCGACCTTCAGGAAAGGGACGATAATCTTTACCGCGTCATTTTTGAATCGGAACCTGTTCCAAGTTCCATTAGAAATGCCGGATATGGTGGCTCTGACCGTTTTAAGGAAATCAAGGAAAAGGGACTGAACCAAGAAAAACTGATCGTTTCCGCACTTGAAAAGGTAGAGCAGCTGAAAAAACAGCTTTATGTGCAATCCGTCTCCTATGATGATCTTTCCCGAACAGCGTTGAACAAGGAGGAGTACTGGGCATCAATTCCGGCCATACAGCCTGTCCATAACGAAGAATTGAACCGGCTGGCTTCGGGTTATGGCATGCGGCTCCATCCTATTCTTAAGGTGAGGAAAATGCATACGGGCATTGATTTTTCTGCAACCAAGGGTACGGCAATTTACGCTACTGGAGATGGAGTAATAAAGGAGGTATCAACTGAATTTGGGGGATATGGCAAATCCATTGTAATAGATCACGGCTTTGGTTTTACCTCAAGGTATGCCCACATGAATGACTTTAATGTCAAAAAAGGACAGAAAGTAAAAAGAGGGGATCAAATTGGCACAGTAGGCAGCACGGGGTCTTCCACTGCTCCCCACGTGCATTATGAAGTAATGAAGGATGGAAAATTTCTTAATCCGGTCAACTACTTCTTCAAAGATCTGGAGCCGACAGAGTTTGACAAAATCCTTGAATTGGCTTCCAGGGAAAACCAATCACTTTCTTGATAAGTATTAGCTGTGCCTTACAAAGAGCGTGAAATAGAGAAGAAATATTATTCCATCGGAGAAGTGGCCGAAATGTTTAACGTGGCCACTTCTTTGATCAGGTATTGGGAGGGAGAATTTGATTCCATCCGTCCCAAAAAGGACAAAAAAGGCAACCGCCGATTTACAAAGGAAGACATTGCTCAAATACGTTTGATCTACCATTTAGTAAAAGAAAAAGGCTACACCCTACAGGGCGCCCAAGAATCAATAAAAAAAGATCTTCACTTGGCGATGGACAAGGCGGAGATGGTTAACCGGTTATACCAGATCAAAGGTTTTTTAATGGAAATTAGGGACCAACTCAATGTCAACTCCAGCAAATGACGAACTTTTAAACAATATTGCCCTGAGCCTGATACCACAGCTTGGCCCCGGGATTTTTAAGACCATCATCAGTTATTGCGGCTCACCCAAAAATTTTTTCAGTATGCCCAAGGGAAAGGCCGAAAAAATTCCCGGCATTGGAGCCAAACTTTTAGCCATCAGAAGTCAGCAAAACTACTATCTAAAACTTGCGGATCAAATCATCAATGATTGCCATAAGAAGGAAATAGACATCCATTCCTATTTGGATTCCGGTTATCCCCAAAGATTAAAATCTTTTCCCGACTCACCTGTATTTATCTTCTCCAAAGGAAACGTCAACCTCAACCCTGATAGAACGATAGGGATAGTCGGCACAAGAAACGCTACCGAATACGGTAAAAGTATTACCCGTAAAATTATAGAAGATCTCGCCTCCTATTGTCCCACCGTCATCAGCGGACTGGCCTACGGCATCGATATTGAAGCCCATCGGGTTGCGCTACAATGCGAATTACCGACTATAGGCGTCCTTGGAACTCCCGTGGACAGAATATATCCGGCTGCCCATCTTAGCACTGCGCAAAACATGATGGAAAAGGGCGGACTGCTGTCGGAATACCGGCCTAAAAGCGAACTCAACAAAGCTAATTTTCCCCAGCGAAACCGGATCATCGCAGGACTTTCCGATGCCTTAATTATTGTGGAAGCAGCGATCAAAGGGGGTGCGCTAATCACTGCCGAAATTGCGTATAGTTATAATAAAGAAGTATTTGCAGTTCCCGGTAATCTGCAATCCAAATATAGTGAAGGTTGCAACAATCTCATCCGAACCATGAAAGCAGGCATCTATATGGGAGCAAAAGAAATTGAAGATGCCCTTTCCTGGAACAGAACCGGAAGCAACAAGCTAAATAAACCCATTGCTTTGGATCTTGAAGCATTCGAACCCGAAGAGCAGATGATCCTGAAGTCCCTTCTCGAAAAGAAAGAAGTAGAAATTGACCAGCTCAGCTGGCTGACAAATATCCCCCTTTCGCTATTGGCTTCAAAATTACTGAATTTGGAATTCCAAGGGATAATAAAATCCATGCCGGGCAAGAAATATAGCATGGTGTAAGGACTAGGAGGAATGGCTAAACCATAGGTATAGAGCGATGGACATGATCCATTACCACCTAATCTTCCCCCTAAAAGCCAACGGAATAGACCGCTGTGATGAATTAGAGAAACTGCCGGATAAAATGCATGGCATTACTGATCCAGCTGGGACTGTGTTCAATAGTAAAGGAAAGAAAATGAACCCAAACGGATTACGTTGGGCTAATTTTCACTATTATATCCGGAGCCTGTTCTACTTCCGAAGCAATGGAACTTCCTTAACACTTCTTCCTAAAAAACCTCCTTCGCTATTCTATAAGTGGCATCCGCCTTGCTCATCGTATAATAATGCAGACAGGGAATTCCTGCCGCAATCAATTCCCTGCTTTGTTGAATGGCCCATTGAATTCCCACTTCCTTAACAGCTGCATTGTCCTTGCATTTTTCGAGTTCATCCATTAATTCATCAGGAAAGTCGAGAAAAAAAGTACTTGGTAGATTTACGATCTGCGATAAAGTGGTAATGGGTTTTAAGCCTGGAATAATAGGAATATCAATTCCTGCTTCCCGGACTCTCTTTACATAGTCGAAAAACTTACTGTTGTCAAAAAACATCTGGGTCACGATATACTCCGCTCCGGCCTCTACTTTTGCTATTAAGTGTTTAAGATCAAACTTCATGCTTGGCGCCTCAAAATGCTTTTCCGGATAGCCCGCCACTCCCACACAAAAGTCTGTCTGAAAGCCGATTTCAGTTTCTTCGTGAAGGTACTTCCCATGGTTCATTCCATATATCTGCGCCACAAGCTCACAGGAATAGTTATGCCCGTTGACTTCCGGCACAAACTTCCCCTCCATTTTTGGTGCGTCTCCACGTAAAGCAAGTACGTTTTGTACCCCGATAAAATTCAGGTCGATCAGCACATTTTCCGTTTCCTCCTTAGTAAATCCTCCACATAATAAATGGGGCACGGCATCGACATGGAATCTGTTCATTAAAGCAGCACAAATGCCTACCGTCCCCGGTCTCTTCTTGGTACTCACCTTTTCGAGCAGGCCGTTGGGGTGTTTTTTATAAATAAATTCTTCCCGATGATAGGTGACATCCACAAAGGGAGGCTTAAATTCCATCAACGGTGCTATGCCCTCCAAAAGATTATTGAGGCTTTGACCCTTGAGAGGAGGTAGAATTTCGAATGAGAAGAGTGTCTTATCAGCTTGCTTAATATATTCAGTGATCTTCATGGATATTTGGACTTTCTTTTTAAGTTAATCTGCTTAAAATGTCTACAACTGTTGAATTTCGAACGACGTCTAGCCCACTTTTGGATTATAAGCTAGGTTAGGTGACAGCCATCGTTCCGCCTGTTGCTTGGAGATCCCTTTCCTTGCCGCATAACTTTCTACCTGGTCCTCTTCGATCTTCCCAAGCCCAAAATATTTGCTGTCTGGATGCGCAAAATAAAATCCACTGACTGCCGAAGTGGGATACATCGCAAAGCTGTCCGTCAACTGAAGCCCTATATTCTTTTCAACTTCCAGGAGGTCGAAGAGGGTTCTTTTTTCGGAATGTTCGGGACAAGCAGGATACCCAGGGGCCGGACGGATGCCTTTGTAACTTTCTTTAATTAGGGCTTGATTGTCCAGATTTTCTTCTGGATCATATCCCCAAATTTCTTTTCTTACACGCTCATGAAGGTACTCTGCCCCAGCTTCCGCAAGCCTGTCTGCCATAGCCTTCAGCATAATGACGTTATAATCATCCCCATCCCTTTCGAATTCTTCTAATTTATTTTCTATACCAAAGCCTGTGGAAACAGCGAACCCGCCGAAATAGTCGGGTTTCTCAGGATGGATAAAATCAATTAGCGAACGGTTGGGTACCCCCTTCCCTTTCTTCCCCTGTTGCCTCAGAAAGTGGAATTTGGTCAACTCATCCCGATTATCACTGGAAAGAACAATAAGGTCATCTTCTATCCTGCGGACTGGATAGATCCCAACAACTGCTTTGGCATGCAACCATTTTTCGTTGATAATCCTATCCAACATATCGTTTGCATCGTCTACCAGTTTTTTCGCCTCTTGACCCACTACAGGATCCTCCAAGATTTTGGGGTATCTCCCCGATAGCATCCAGGTGCTGAAGAAAGGAGTCCAATCCAAATAATTTCTTAATACTCCAATATCAAGGTCTTCCAAGACCAGATTTCCCAATTGAGCCGGAGCAACGGGCGAATAATTCGACCAATCAACAAAAGAAGGGTTGCTTTTTGCCTTCTCATAAGTGACCATCTGTTTGACCTGCTGTTTGGTAGCATGATCCTCTCGGAGGATTTTATAATTTGTTTTTGTGGTGGTTTTAAACCCCGCTTTGGTCTCTTCACTTATCGCTTCGCCTACAATAGGAACAGATTTGGAAGCATCCGCAACATGCACTACCACACCGCTATAGACTGGATCAATCTTAACAGCTGTATGTATTTTGGAAGTTGTCGCCCCTCCGATCATCAATGGGATCTTAACACCCAATCGTTCCATTTCAGAGGCCACATCTACCATCTCGTCCAAAGAAGGGGTAATCAACCCACTTAACCCGATGACATCTACCTTTTGGGCAATGGCTTCATCAATGATTCTTTGGGCATCTACCATCACTCCCAAATCAATGATGTGATAACTGTTGCAGGCGAGCACTACGCCCACTATATTTTTGCCGATGTCATGTACATCACCCTTCACCGTAGCAAGCAGCACTTTCTTGACACCTGAATTTTGATTTTCGTCAAATCCTTCTTCACCCGCTTTAGGCATAAAGGGCTCCAGGTAGGCTACGGACTTTTTCATCACCCTTGCGCTTTTGACGACCTGAGGTAGAAACATCTTTCCTTCTCCGAAAAGGTCTCCTACAACGTTCATCCCATCCATCAACGGCCCTTCGATCACCTTCAGCGGGTTTTTATATTTTAATCTTGCCTCCTCCGTGTCTTCTATAATATAGTCGATAATACCTTTGACCAGGGCATGTTCAATTCTCTTTTCCACCGGATCAGAGCGCCAAGCATCATTGACCTTTTCAACTTTGTCTTTGGACTTTACGGTTTCCGCAAAGGTTAAAAGCCTTTCCGTGGCATCTTCCCTTTTATTCCAAATTACATCTTCTACCCTTTCGAGTAAATCCTTGGGGATATCATCATACACCTCCAACATAGACGGATTGACGATGCCCATGTCCATTCCATGTTGGATGGCATGGTACAAAAATGCTGCATGCATGGCTTCCCTCACCGGATTATTTCCCCGAAAGGAAAAGCTAACATTGCTCACCCCGCCGCTGACCTTGGCTCCAGGAAGGTTTTCCTTGATCCACTTAGTTGCTTTAAAAAAATCAATGGCATTGGTTTTATGTTCGTCCATTCCTGTGGCTACAGGAAAGATATTGGGATCAAAAATAATATCGTTCCTATTAAACTTAACTTTTTGGGTTAAGATATCATAGCTGCGTTTACAGATTTCAATTCTTCTTTCATAGGTATCCGCCTGGCCTTTTTCGTCGAAAGCCATGACGACGACAGCTGCACCAAAACGTTTGACCATTTTGGCTTGATGGACAAACTCCTCTTCTCCATTTTTCAGACTGATCGAATTTACAATCCCCTTTCCCTGCACACATTTTAATCCCGCAAGAATAATCTTCCACTTGGAACTGTCAATCATGATGGGAATCCTGCTGATTTCTGGTTCAGAAGCGATGAGGTTAAGGAATTTCACCATGGCGTACTCCCCATCCAGCATCCCTTCATCCATGCAGACATCCAGTATCTGCGCTCCTCCTCTTACCTGGTCCACAGCTACCTCCAAAGCTTGGTTGTAATCTCCATTCAAGATCAACCGGGCAAACTTCTTGGAGCCTGTGATATTAGTTCTTTCCCCTATATTCACAAAATTCAATTCAGGGGTAAAAATCAAAGGTTCTAATCCGGATAATTTTAACTCATTATGATTAACCATGTCTTTTTATTCTCCTTTTAATTCCAAGTCCAACTTTCTAGGCGCATATTTCCGAGCGGTTTGGGCTAGAGCATGAATATGGTCGGGCGTTGTACCACAGCAGCCTCCAAGGATATTGACCCATCCAGAGCGGAGGAAATCTTCTACATGATCCGCCATTTCATCTGCTCCCTGATCGTATTGGCCAAACTCATTGGGCAACCCTGCATTTGGATACACACTCACTAAAAAAGGCGCTTTCTCTGACAATACTTTCAAATAGGGGCGAAGTTCTTTGGCACCCAAAGCACAGTTCAATCCCACACTAAGAAGGGGAACATGAGAAATAGATATCAAGAAGGCTTCGGTTGTCTGGCCAGATAGGGTTCTCCCCGAAGCATCCGTTATGGTTCCGGATATCATCACCGGAATTCCGCCTTCGGAGGGCTCGAGTGGGATAGCTCTCTCTTCAAAAACCTCTTGAATCGCATAAAGCGCTGCCTTGGCATTTAATGTGTCAAAAATGGTCTCGACCAGAAGAATATCCGCTCCCCCATCCAACAAACCCCTCACCTGCTCCGCATAGGCTGTGGCCAATTGGTCAAAACTTATTCCCCTAAAGCCGGGATCATTGACATCGGGGGATATCGAAGCGGTCTTGTTAGTCGGTCCAATGGCACCCGCTACAAAACGGGGTTGGTCAGGCGTGGCATCTGAAAATTGCAATGCCACTTCCTTAGCAAGCTTTGCGGATTCATAATTCAGCTTGTACGCCAGATGACTAAGCGAATAATCCTCTTGGGCTATGGAGGTACTGCTAAAGGTATTGGTCTCTATAATATCAGCTCCGCTTTCAAGATAGGCAGTATGGATTTCCTTGATGATATCAGGTCTGCTTAAGGACAATAAATCATTATTTCCCTTTAAAGATTTGGGGTGGTCGATGAGCTCCTCGTCCCTGAAGTCACTTTCCTTTAAGCCATATCGCTGTATCATGGTACCCATGGCACCGTCCAGGATGAGGATCTTCTTGTTAAGTTGTTGAATTAATAATTCCGTTCTGTTCTGCATGCTCTTTGTATTTTAAAACTATATCGAGCTACAACCGGAAGAAAAATCGTGCAATTTCTACCGCTCATCTTTTCCTGACATTTTCAGGATGGGAGTTAGCACCTTGTATTCAGGTTGCTAAGACGTC
>DATGMS010000241.1:0-9232 GCA_035307285.1 Cyclobacteriaceae bacterium | reverse complement strand
TATGGCTCCCGTGGCACCAGAAATCATTCCTGGTCGTCCACCTAAAATGGATGTGACCAATCCAATAATAAAGGCAGTGTAGAGGCCAACTAAAGGGCTGACATTGGCAATGATGGAAAAAGCGATGGCTTCTGGCACCAACGCGAGGGCCACCGTTAGGCCGGACAGAATTTCGTTTTTAGGATTAAAACCCTTTGCTTTAAGCTGTTGTATAAAGGTCATATGAATATGCTTTTCCGAATGGAGAATCATTTCCCATTACCTAGCGGTACAGAAAGCTAAATACCATTAATAGGTGATGCAAATTGTGGCGTGATGAAGTTTCGGCTTTCGATAAGCCGACAAAGGTAGCCAAAAGATGTTAAATGGAATAGATGTTCCTATTCATCAGGTTGAATTAATTGCTTTTGTTACAGCCCTGTTTGCTTTCTATAATTGGTGTTTAATCTCATTTAAATGAATAGACTCAATTTCACGATCGAGTGTGTTGAATAGATGGGACGGATTGAGTGTAGGCATCTCGATTGGGAATAAGCACCAACAATTTTAGTTAGGTCCTACCCAACACTTAAAACTGGTATTTATTTTCCTGACAGCATATTGATAATCAACCCTATCTGTCCCAAATGATAAAGATCATGATGGACAATGCCTTCAACCATATGATGATAGGGATACTCATTCCGGTACGATTTGCGAAGAAATTGGTCGTCCCAGCTTTTCCATAGTAGGACAAGTTGACGTTGGGTTACGGCAAAATCCTCTTTAAGCTGGTTCCATCCGCGTTCTTTTAAAATCTCATTGCTGTACCAATTCTTTTCACTATCAAACAAGGGAAAGGCAGGTCTGCCGGTTTCGAACCGTTCGATCAGCTCTTTTCGCCATTCAATAAGATGAGAAAGCACTTCAGCCACGCTGTGGATCTTTGGACCAGGCTGGCGGAAAGCATCTTCTTCTGATAAGCCATTCAATTTTTTGGCAAAAGTCTCATCTATCCATGGATCCCCTTCGTAAACCAGATTTAGTTGCCGCAAATAATCCTGAATTAAAAGATTTGCCATAGGAATCGCTATTTAAACCGGTATTTGCTGGCTAAGACAATGTAAAGTGCCAAAACCCCAAATCAAATCGATGGCGGACAGGCCGATAATCTCTCTATTCGGGAAACATTCCGCCAGGATATTTAAAGCTAAGCGGTCTTTGGGATCATTGAAAGTCGGTACCAATACACAGCCATTGATGACCAAGAAATTAGCGTAACTCGCAGGAATCCGGATGCCTTCAAAGTCCAACCGTCCAGGCATGGGCAAAGTAATAATGTTCGGTGAACTCCCATCCTGCAATTTGGCCTTTTTTAGCCTTTCCAAATTGTCCTGAAGCGGCTTATAATTGGCGTCCTCAGGATCGTCTTCTACCACAGTAACAATCGTGTTCTCATTGACAAAGCGGGCAAGGTCATCGATATGTCCGTGGGTATCGTCACCTACCACTCCATCTCCTAACCAGATGACATTGGTAATGCCTAGATACTCCCGAAAAACCGCCTCATAATCGGAACGGGTAAAGCCCGCATTCCGAACCTGTATGTCAGGATGGAGCAGGCATTCCTCGGTGGTAATCAAAGTGCCCCTGCCGTTGGTCTCCAATGCACCTCCCTCCAATACCACCGGTTTGCCCCTATAGGTTACCTGAGTCAGCGGGATGTCCAAAACAGAAGCTATCTTACCGGGTACCTGCCTATCCAGCTGATAATTCTTGTATTTGGCCCA
Source organism: Cyclobacteriaceae bacterium (assembly GCA_035307285.1). Lineage (GTDB taxonomy): Bacteria > Bacteroidota > Bacteroidia > Cytophagales > Cyclobacteriaceae > DATGMS01. The sequence continues at coordinate 7,463 of DATGMS010000241.1, read as the reverse complement.
GCCGTTAAAATTAAAGTTCAGGGCTTCCCTCTCCCCATTTTGCCTTTTCACGACAATAGGCCCAGCGTCCCGCATCCAACTTCTATTCGTTTTCTGAATGATAAAAGTTACATTGGATAGATTCACATGGGCATCTTCCAGTTTTGAAGCTACTTTGTCCTGATGAATTTGATCAGCAACCACTAGAAAAACGGGTTCGACCATTGCTACCTTTTTGATGAACTCTACAAAAGCCCACTGAATGGCGCCATATTTTCCGGGCCAATCATTTCCGTTATGGGGAAAGCAAAGCAGTACACCTTGCTGTTTTTCCCATTCTGCCGGAAACCTTCTATCTATTGCAGTCATTATTGATCAATTGCACGTTTGGTGATTTCCCCATAAGAGTCAATTCTTCTATCCCTAAAGAAAGGCCAGTTTTGACGTACGTTTTCCTGTAAATCAAGATTTACTTCGGCGATCAATATCTCTTCTTTATCATGCGAAGCTTGCGCCAATATTTCTCCTTGTGGCCCCGCAATAAAAGAAGATCCCCAAAATTCGATTCCAGGAGTGTCGGGAACATATTGCTCCAAGCCTATTCTATTGGCAGCGGCTACATAGACTCCATTGGCTACGGCATGGCCTTTCATCACATTCATCCAAGCACCGTGCTGATTGGGCCCGTATTGCTCTTTTTCTTGTGGATGCCAGCCTATGGCTGTCGGGTAAAACAATACCTCAGCTCCCTGAAGTGCCGTCAATCTAGCGGCCTCAGGATACCATTGGTCCCAGCAAATCAGGGTTCCTATTTTAGCTTTTTCCGTAGAAAAGGTTTTGAACCCGGTATCTCCAGGCGTAAAATAAAACTTTTCGTAAAAATGCGGATCATCTGGAATATGCATCTTGCGGTAGAGACCCGCATTGGTGCCGTCGGAATTGATGATGTAAGCGCTGTTGTGGTAGATTCCCGCCATTCGTTTTTCGAAGAAAGGTACGATGATGACCACACCCAGTTCCTTAGCCACTGCACTGAACGCATTAAAAGAAACGCCATAAAGGGGTTCCGCCAACGCAAACATATCGGTGTCTTCGCTTTGGCAAAAATAATGGCTGCTATACAATTCCGGCAGACAGATCACATCTGCACCCTGATTGGCAGCATCACGGACCCAACTCAGGCACTTTTTAAGGTTGTTCTCTGGGACATCATTAAGATTAAGCTGTACAACGGCAATTTTATACATATTCTTGGTGATTATTGAATGAATAAAGGAAACGGCAAAGGGTAGATATTTGTTCCGCAACTTGAAACGGCTCTGAGCAAGAATAAATTTTTTTCCCTATGATCGATAAATATTGGGATCTAGGCCGACCATAAAATTCCTATAGGGTGATAAATAATTCCCTTAATTTCAGCAAGTAACGAATCTATAAAGCAAATTTTTTATTAACTTCATTCCAAGATTTTTTATTGGTAATGAGAGTTTTAAGTCATACTAATCTAGGAAATAATGAGCAAAAGGTTCACTAATATATGTGGACCATGAAAATTATATCTATTGCTTCTTTTGTAGAAAATTCAATTTAAAAAGGCAGTTCAATCTTCCGAGGTAATAACCTTGTAAGTCACCATCAAGAATAAATTATGAAACAAATTCATCAACATGAATTATCCAAACCATATCATCAAGCAGGGGGAACCTGACCAAAGTTTGGTTACCGCTGTACAGAAAAGGTTAATGGAATTGGGCGTCGGTTCCTTTTCAACCTTTGGCAATTATGGCCCTAAAACGGTGGCCGCAGTAAAGCTGTTTCAATCCATGCATCGAGACCACAACGGGAATCCGCTGGAAATGGATGGCAGGATAGGCCCTATTACCTGGGCTGTGTTATTTGGTCCCGAGAGTGCGGGACCGAGTGTTACTTCTCCCCCTAACCCGCTTCTAGACGAGGCCGTAAAAGTTGCCAGATCCCAGATAGGTGTCATGGAGGATCCGGTTGGAAGCAACAGGGGAACAGAAGTAGATGAGTACTTGGGCAGTGTAAATTGCCCACCCGGTAACTATTGGTGTGCAGGTTTCGTCTATTGGTGCTTTAAAGAAGCCGCTGAAAATCTGAATGTAAAGAATCCGTTGTATAAAACTGCAGGCTGTTTGTCCCATTGGAACAATTCGCAGGGCAAAAAAATATCTGCAAAAACTGCCATGGAAAATCCTACAATCGTAAAGCCTGGACATATCTTTATCATTGATCATGGTAGGGGGATGGGACATACAGGAATAATAGAACGGGTAGATGGAGGATTTGCCTATACCATCGAGGGCAATAGCAACCCCCACGGAGACCGGAACGGTATAGGTGTTTTTCAGTTGACCCGGAAGATAAACAAGATTAACAAAGGATTTATTGAGTACTGATTTCCTTCAATCGGCCGACTATTTCTTTATGGTTTTCCATACAGCACTGATCCTCTTCAACCTTTTCGGATGGGTATGGAAGCCATGGAGAAAAGCGCATCTCATCGTGATCTCGTTGACTTTCGCCTCTTGGGGCTTGCTCGGTATCTGGTATGGTTGGGGCTATTGTCCTTTGACGGATTGGCATTGGGAAGTGCTGTACAGGCTCGGCCATGATGAACTGCCTAGTTCCTACATCAGTTATTTGCTGCAGCGAACACTGGACTGGCATCTGCATGATGGGACGGTGGATATACTGACCTTAAGCCTCGCATTGGTGGCCTTGGCAGCTTCGGTGAAGGTTAACTTCTTTCCCTCTAGCACCACCTCAGGTACCACATGATGGCTATAAAAATTTATTTATTCAACCCCAAAATAAATTTCCTTGCAATAGGCATGGCGAGGGGAAACAAGGGCTTTAAAAATGTAATGTTCGCCCTGACTTTCCGCAACAAAAAGTTACTCCCTCCCAGTCCTTGAGTCATAGCATTAATTCGGCGAACCGTCCTCATTAGGTAATCCTGTCGAATACTTGTGTATGTATTAATGCTGTCTTCTTTAATGAGTTGGCTAATGATATATGCATCCTCAATTCCCAGGTTCATGCCCCTTGCCCCCACCGGTGAATGCAGGTGGGCGGCATCACCGATAAGCAGTACTTTATCCCTAAACAGCTCCACTGCTACCCGGTGGCTGATTTTAAAGGTGGATTGCCATACGATTTTACCTACCTTGGTATTTTTTGGCAGATGGTTTAAAAGCTCCTTGATGTTTCCCGCCACACGCCAAATATCCTCCTTAAGCCTTATCATTACGATGCCTCCTTCTTCCATTATTACTACGTGCCCCTCATTAGCCTGTCGCGGAACATCCAGCTGTATATCGTACAGTTCCCATTCTTCCTCGTATCGAAAACCTGAAGTTTTAATCCCGCTCAGTTCCCTGACTTTACTTCTCGCACCGTCCGCTCCCACCACCAAACGATAGGGATGCTCTACTGAATAGCCACGGGGAGTTGATATGACCGTGTTTAAATGATCATTGGAGTGGGATATAGACTGAAAGGCGGTACCAAATTCAACCTCCACCTTACGGTTGACCAATTCCTCTAAAAGCATCCGCTCCGATTCCATTTGAGGCTGAATAAGCATAAACTGATACTTGTGTCTTACCTTCGTGAGGTCGTTCTGAAATACCAACTGATTTCCTTTCCAAAAATTGATTTTCTCCATTTTCCGACCATTATCCAAAAATCGTTTGGTTAATCCCGACTGTTCCAAAAGAAGGAGCGTTCTTGGATTAACTCCTAATGCCTTAGAATGGAGGCTGAGTCCATCATTTTTCTCAATAATCCTGGGGTGTAAACCTTCTTGGGATAAAAATAATGCAGCAGCAAGACCGGAGGGACCGGCACCTACAATTAAAATTTCGGGTTCAGCGTTCATTGACTGTTCATTAAACCACCTCCTTATAAAAGCCCATATGGCAATTATCGTCTTTTAGGTCAAATTTGGACTAACAATTCCTGCTGACTGCCTCAAAAAGCCCCGTCAATAGCTCCTTTTTATGATGACTGACAGGTATTCTGTGACCATTGTCCATCATGACGTAACCCCCATCCTTTCGATGGTAATTTTTCATGTAATTGGGATTGATTAGAAAAGACTGATGGATTCTCATAAACAGGTACTTCTCCAATGTCTTCTCCACTTCCTTAAGGGTTTTGCTGATCAGCAATTTCGTGCCGTTGGCCAAGAAAATATTGGTATAATTGTTTTCGCTTTGGCAAAAAAGGATCTGGTTAGTTTCTAAAAACTCATAGCCATCGGCAATTGGGACAGCAATTTTACTTTTGAGCATCCCTTCCTTTTTCATCTGCTCGAGCAATTGCCTCACCACATCTTCCGAGGCGGCAGTGTCCAGGTTTTCCTTTCGGATCTTCCATTGCTGAAGCACCTCTTTTAATTCCAGCACGTCCACAGGTTTTAGGAGGTAGTTAAAGGCTTTCAGCTTGAAGGCCTGTACCGCATACTGGCTGTAAGCGGTAGTGAAGACAATATCAAAAGAAAAACGCTCCAGCTGCTCCAGCAATTCAAAACCGTTGATTCCCGGCATCTCCACATCCAAAAAGAGAATATCGACATCCAGTTTGGGCAGCTTCTCCAAAGCTTCCTGTGGCCGGTTGCACTTGTACACCACCTTGATCCCCTCATCTATACTATTAAGATCCAAGGCGAGGCTCTCTATACAATGAATTTCATCATCAATAATGGCTACTTTCATAGGATGCGGTCTGGTTGGTTAAGGTTTCTTCTTTAATTATGCCCTCAAGGGTCAGGATTACTTTGGTACCCATAGGTTCTCCAAGGTCGGTATGAAGGTCCATGATTTCAAAGCTGATCATTGCATCGCTGTTTTTGTTGAACAGATCAATCCTATCCTGGGTGATACGTGTGCCCATGCTTTTGTGCAAATCGACTGTAGGCACGGATTTCTGATTGTTTCTTCCGACACCATTGTCTCTAATGATAAGGTGTCCATTTGTTCTATCTTTGACGATATCAATCTCCAATATCTTTTTTTCCTTTTTACTCGGCAGCAATCCATGCCAGATGGCGTTCTCCACAAAAGGCTGCAACAACATGGGGGGTATAAGAATACAGGCCGTCTCCTCAGGATCAACACCCACATAATTAATGTTGAAGGTAAAATTCTGATCAAAACGGTTTTCTTCCAACTTCACGTATTTCTTGATCAAATCCAGCTCTTCGCTCAAGGGGATGTCCTTCTTCTTTCCCGTTTCCAGTACAGACCGGACGAATCGGCTAAAGACGGTTAAATAATTGATTGCCTCTTTAAATTTTTCGGTCTGTATCAAATACTTAATGGAGTTCAGGCAGTTGAACAAAAAATGGGGATTCATCTGCATTCGTGACGCGAGAATTTCTGCCTGTAGGAGATTGTTTTCGTATTCGGTCTGCAGCCTCTTTTTTTCTTGTTCCTGTAGAGTTAGTTTCGCATTCTTCTTTAAGTTTAGATTTCTATAAATCAAGAAGAAAAACAACAGAATAACCCCAAATCCTCCCAAGGTCAGGGAGACAAGGGCTTTTTGCTTTTTTAAAGATTCCGACTGGATATACAACGCAGCTTCTTGAATGTCTTTGTCCTTTTTCAACAATTCGATTTCTCCCTCTTTCTTTTCGAAGTCATAGGCAAGTTTAATCCCCTCGATTTTAGTCTCCTGCTCACTCAGATTGATGCTGTCCTTATAAGTTTGGGACAATTTATAATAATGAAGCGCATCCGCCAGATTGGAGGTCATTTCGTATAAATGGGACAGTTGGGCGGCGTTGTCCTTGATCAATTGCTTATGATTAAGTGATCTAGCCAATTTCAAAGACTGCTGGTAATGGTCTGTCGCTAAGTCCAAGTTTCCTTCTTGTAGAAACACATCACCTAGGGCGTGAAATACCTCAGCCTGCTTGCTGCGGTTGTTTATCTTCCTGAAAATGTCCAATGAGTTAAAGTAGTATGTTTTCGCTTGGTCCAGGTCCAGCCCTTCCGCAAAGAAATTATGTCCATAAGATTCGAAGGTCATGGCCAAACCAAATTGATCCTGCATCTCTTCATTGAGGACCATCAATTTATTCAGATAAACCCTTGCCGTATCAAATTGCTCTGTTTTGGTGAAATAATCGCTGATGGAGAGGTAGTTGATCGCAATACCCCGGTTGTTTCGCTGCTGTTCTTCGGTTTTCAGGGCTTTTAAAAAGTAATAAAGTGCCTCTTCTCCTCTTTCAGGAATATTGATAAAGGTATTACCAAGGCCGTTGCTGGCAATAGCAATATTCCGGAGGTCCTGCTCCAGCTCCGCAATCTTCAAGGCTTCAATGAAAAAGCTAACCGACTGGTCATACAATTGGTCGTAGCGCGCAGCGACGGCTGCATTGTTGGCGAACCTCATTTTGTAATAAGGTAATACCTTCCTGTCCTTAACAAAATTGTAGGCCTTGATATGCAGGGGAAGTGACTTTGCATAATGTTGATGAAATCTATAAATCAACCCTAGGTTGTCCAATGTCCTGCTATACAATAAGGTATCGATCTGTTTTTCGGCTCGTTCGGCCGCAAACATCGCATAAAAATGATCTTCATTATGTTGTCCTTGATCATGCAATGCGCGGGAGAGATCTATGGCTGCAAGGATCTTGAGGGAATCATGAATATCCTTATCCAATTGACCCCTAAGGCTGTCGATCCGTGAGAGATCTTGTCCGCAAAGGATCAAGGGACTAAAGAGAATGGTGAGGGCAATTAATAATCTGTCCATATCCTGAAATGGCAAAAGGAACTAAAATAAAATTCTACCTAAGTTAAAAAAGCTAAACCGAACTAGCAACCAAACTTGATTATCGGCAGGAGCTGAACAAGTATATCGGCGTTTTCGATTAGAATTGGACAAACAAGATTAAAATCTGCTACACTCAATCAAATGGCCTACCCGCTCATTGATAAGGTAAAGGTACTCATTTGATATTTTTTATTCTGAATTACATTCCGAATATCGTACAATCATTTAAAAACAACAAAATTATGAAAAAATTATTTTTATTACTTTTCGTTGGGGCAATTTCAACTTCATTATTTGCTCAAAAAGGCCTTAATCAGGCAAGCATCGGTGCAGAAATCGGACTTCCAACCGGTACCGTTAGTAATTCCTTGAATATTGGCCTAGGAGGGACTGCTAAAGGTCTCTATGGCGTTGGGGAAGCAGGTCAAGTAAGTTTTACCCTAGGATTTATCCGTTACGGCTTCGAGGGGGCAGGGACCGACGTCAGTGCAGGAATGAATGTGATTCCAATCATGCCGGGCTATCGTCACCACTTTGACAATCTTTATGCCGAAGGCCAAGTAGGGCTGGCTATTGTCAAGAGCAGCTTTAACTACGGTGGCTACTCCGCTTCTGCATCCACTACCAACGCCTCGATAGGAATAGGAGGAGGATATCTGTACGAAAACTTTGAT
>DATGMS010000240.1:0-6372 GCA_035307285.1 Cyclobacteriaceae bacterium | reverse complement strand
ATGTCCAATTTTCTGGCCCTGATGGGGTAAGTATTGGAAGAGCCCCAGAATACATAAGCTTGATCATCGTCGTCTACAAATATATGTGGATCCTGTAGGTCATTGATGATCCCCGGAACCGCTTGCCAATCGCCTTGTTTGGGATCATCCGTGTAGAGTACACTCATATGGCCAGAGGGATTTCCGGCGACCAATAGCACCGAATCCTTATAGTTGTGGGCACTAGGGGCGTTGGAACCTTCAAAGTACCACATTTCCGGTTCTATAAAAGACCAGTGTTGCAGGTCTTTGCTGTGCCAATAGCCCATGGACCGGGTCACAAACATGTAATACTCGCCCTTGAACTCTACTACTGCCGGATCTGCCCCTGAGCGGTAAGACAGATCACGGTGCGAATCATAGATCGCATAGGTGTAATCAATGTTTAAAGGGTTGATATAGGTGCTCTGGGATTGAGATTGTCCATGGGAGGTGAGAGACAAATACAACATTAGCCATGGCGCAGCAAATAAAAATTTTGAATGCATAGTCTGTGTCGGATTTGTTTATTTTGAGAATTTGATAGCTCGCGGGTGTGGAACTGCCTCTAGCGGGCTATCTTTGTCAGGGATTTCCTAGCAAAAACGATGCAGTTAACGGGAATATTTTCTAAACACGAAGAATGGAAGTTTTGATTGATTTTCTGGGGAAGGATTATGTAGCCTTATTTATCATTATAGGGGTTGGCATACCGTTAGGAAAGCTGTCTATAAAGGGGATTTCTTTTGATTCGTCGGCGGTGGTGTTCGTGGCCATGTTGTATGGCTACTTTTGCTATGCCTATGATATTCCGCTGACTATTCCCGATATCATCCAGCAGGTAGGTCTGCTTCTTTTTATATTTACCATCGGCATGCAGGCAGGGCCTATGTTTTTTGAGGCCTTTAAGGCTAAAGGTTTCGGATTAATAGGATTGGGATTCGTACCGGTAGTAATCGGTGCCGCCGTTGCTTTCTCCCTTGGATGGATATTCGGACTGGACAATAACCTTATGGTGGGCTTGTTTGTCGGTGGGCTAAGCAGCACCCCGGGTTTGGCGGCCGCCATCGAGGCTACCGGTTCACCAGCCGCCTCAATCGGTTACGGTATTGGCTACCCCTTTGGAGTGATTGGCGTAATTCTATTTATCAAACTTTCTCCCCAAATATTTAAGATCTCATTGCCAAAAGAAGAGGAAAAGCATAAACGAGATACCGCCGACCGACGGCCAAAAGTTATTAATGCTAATTTTATTATAACGAACCCAGAAATCCACCGACACTCCATTAATGATCTAAATATACGCTCTGCCACCCAAGCCACCATTTCGCGCATCATGCGTAGTGACGGGTCTTCCGAAACCCCAACCCCAGAAGCGCTCTTGTATCAAGGTGATATTATCAAAGCCGTAGGTACCCCTGAGGCTTTGGATAAACTCAAGCAGCTATTAGGCAGTGTCTGTGATGCAGAAATTCCCTTAGGAAAGCAATATGAGGTAAAGTGGTACACGGTATCTAAACGTCATGCGGTGAATAAGACCCTTCGTGAACTTGGTTTAAAAAAGAACTTTAAGGCTACCGTTACCAGGATAAGACGTGCAGGGATAGATCTTCCTGCTAGCCCAAGGTTGAAATTACGTTATGGGGACAGGCTGATGATTTCTTCCAATACTGACAATGAAGAGCATTTGACCCAGTTATTGGGTGACAGTCTCAAGGAGGTTGAAACCACCAGCTTTTTACCGGTGGCCATCGGGATCGTCATCGGATTGATGCTGGGTAACCTAAGCATACCTTCGCCTTTTGGCAGGATTTCCCTCGGACTCACAGGTGGGGTGCTAATTGCAGCCTTGGTATTAAGCCGCATTGGTAAGACAGGGCTCATCATTTGGAATCTGCCGGTTACGGGAAATCAGATCCTCCGTCAGTTTGGCCTGCTGCTATTTCTAACTCCTGTGGGTTTGACAGCGGGAACGTTAATCGTTCCAGTAATACAAGAATATGGGTTTTCACTTTTTGCCATGGCTGCCGTGGTTACCCTTGTTCCCATGACGGTGTTCATGCTTATTGGTCATTTTTTCATGAAAATGAATTTTCTCACACTTTTGGGCGCGCTGGCCGGAGGAATGACGAGTACACCTGGATTGAGTGCAGTAGATTCCATGACAGACATGGGTGTTCCTCAAATCGCTTACGCCACTGTTTATCCTTTCGCCTTGGTAGCGATAGTGATTTGCACCCAAATTTTGGCGAATTTGTAGTCCTCAATTGATAAAAGCTATTTCGGAAAATGCCGAATAATTTTAGGATCTGCTTTGGCAAATCTTCTAAACCCAACGCCCGAATGTTGGTTCCCGAGACCAGCCTCCACAGGCTATGCAGGTTTAAACGATCCTTACCTGAACTTGTGATTGATCCTGATTTTGTATAGATTGACCAATGATGAAAATGCAGGAAACAAATAATGCTATGCAACTTGAGAAATATGGTCTAAAGAGTAAAGAGGCTCACTGGAACCTGCGCGGGGAGAGGCTACAGGAAATCACCCTACAAAAAAATATGGGCAGGGAAACATCCAACGGCACTTTAGCCATCAATACGGGTGAGTTTACAGGACGTTCGCCACAAGACCGCTTCTTAGTGAAGGACGATTACACTCGGGATAAAGTGTGGTGGGGCAAAATCAACAAACCCATTTCCCCTGAAAACTTCGACCATCTTTATACTAAGGTCACAGCCTATCTGAGTGAACGGGAAGTCTATATTCATGACGGCTATGTCGGAGCCCATGAAGATTATCGGTTGAATGTAAGGACGATCACCGAATATCCCTGGTCCAATTTCTTTGTAAAAAATATGTTTCTTCGGCTAAAAGAAGAAGAATTAGATAATTTTAAAGAAGATTGGCTCGTGGTCTGCGCACCAGGGTATATAGAAAAAGAACCGGGCAAATCTGGGGTGAGACAAGGAAATTTCAGCATCTTAAATTTTACAAAAAAAATCGCACTGATAGGAGGTTCCGGTTACACGGGTGAGATAAAAAAAGGAATCTTCACCGCCTTAAACCTTATTTTGCCCGTGGAGAAAAATGCGTTGCCCATGCATTGTTCTGCCAATGTAGGGGAAAAAGGGGATACATCCATCTTCTTTGGGCTCTCCGGAACCGGCAAGACCACCCTGTCGGCAGATCCGCACCGCAAGCTGATCGGCGACGATGAACATGGTTGGACCAAGGAAGACATTATTTTTAATTTTGAAGGAGGCTGTTATGCCAAGGTCATCGACTTAAACGAAGATAATGAGCCGGACATCTACCGGGCGATCAGACCTGGCGCCTTACTTGAAAATGTCGGGTTCAAGAATAACGGCAACGAAGTAGACTTTACGGATAGCAGCATTACCCAAAACACACGAGTCAGTTACCCGATCGAGCATATCACCAACATTCAGCAGCCAAGTTATGCCAGCAATCCCCGTAACATTTTCTTTTTGACCGCAGATGCCTTTGGCGTTCTTCCTCCTGTATCGAAGCTGACTCCTGGTCAGGCAGCCTATCATTTTATCTCGGGATACACGGCAAAAGTGGCTGGAACAGAGGCAGGGGTCAATGAACCTATCCCATCTTTTTCGGCCTGTTTCGGTGAGCCTTTTATGCCTTTACACCCCACAGTGTATGCCGAAATGTTAAGTGAAAAAATGAGCCGGTCGAAGGTGAATGTATGGCTGATCAATACCGGCTGGAGCGGCGGGCCTTACGGAACAGGATCCAGGATCAAGCTTAAATATACGAGAGCTATGATTGCTGCAATTCTTGAAGGGGAATTGGAAAATAACGAACTCAAAACGGATCCTATCTTTGGCTTACATATGCCAGTGTCCTGCCCTAATGTACCCGATGAATTACTTGACCCCATCAACACCTGGAAACGAAAAGAGGATTATTTCCAAAAAGCGATTCAATTAGCCAATTCCTTTCACTTAAATTTTGAAAAGTTCTCTCAGGAAGCTTCATCGGAGATAATCGGGGGAGGACCGAAAGTAGACGAACACCACAAGCTGAAGGATTATTTTTAACCGGCTGCAGGTATTTCTCCGGGCTTTTCTGTTGGCGAATATGAATCGAACGACGGGAGTCGGGGAGGGGACGGCTTAATGGGAAGCCCCAGGCTTTTCTCTTTTTTGTTAAATGGCTTTGGTTCACTTATTCTTTGAAAGGCTTGCCCTATTGTACTCAAAGTTCATTCTGGCAATGTTATTTACTGATATGTCTTCAGGGCATTCCGCTTCGCAGGCCTCGGTAAAAGAACAATGTCCAAAACCTTCTTCTTCCATTTGCTTTACCATGGCAATCACCCGGGTAGAGGTCTCTTTATCACCCTGAGGCAATAGTGCAAGGTGAGCTATCTTTGCACTGGTGAACAGGGCGGCGCTTGAATTGATACAACTGGCCACACAGGCACCGCAGCCAATACATGCCGCAGCCTCAAAAGCAGCCTCTGCATGATCATGTTTTATGGGTATACTATTGGCTTCTGGAGCCTGCCCTGTGTCAGCGGATATATAACCGCCCGACGCAATGATGTTGTCCAATGACAAGCGGTTTACTTTAAGATCACGGACCACTTTAAAAACGTTTGCCCTAAATGGTTCTACATAAATGGTGTCCCCATCTGTAAAAGCCCGCATATATAATTGGCAGGTGGTGGTATGTTTTAGAGGTCCGTGTGCAATCCCGTTTATCATTACACCACATTGACCACAGATGCCCTCCCTACAATCATGATCAAATTCCACAGGGGGCTCGCCCTTCTTCACCAGTCGGTCATTCAACATATCCAGCATCTCCAAAAAAGACATGTCACGATTTACTTCATCCAAAACAAAATCCTGTAAACTGCCTTTACTGGTTGCGTCCTTCTGTCTCCATACTTTTAGATTGATCCTCATATCCTGCTATTTATAACTCCTTATGGTGGGTTCGACTGCCTCAAACACTAAGGCTTCCTTGTTCAATATCGGGGATGAAACATCTCCCGACCACTCCCAGGCAGCAGAGTGAGAAAAATTCTGGTCGTCTCTTTTTGCCTCTCCCTCCCCGGTTTGATACTCTTCCCTAAAGTGTGCACCGCAGGATTCCTCCCTATATAGTGCATCAATACACATCAATTCTGCCAGTTCCATATAATCGTAAACCCGTCCTGCTTTCTCCAGTTCTGTGTTCACCTCGCCGACCTTGCCAGGTATTAAAAGGTTATTTTTAAATTCTCTTCGCAAATCCTTGATGTTATGAATGGCTTCCTGCAATCCTCTTCCGGAACGTATGAGTCCACATTTATCATAAAGTTCCTTTCCCAGAGCTTTGTGATACTCATCTACAGTTTTCGTCCCTTTTGAAACTAAAAAAGCGTTCAGTTGCTTCATTACTGCTTGTTCTGCTTCATCGAAAGCTCTATGCGTGGTGTCAGTAGGAGGCGTTTTGATTTGATCCGCCAAATAATTGGACAAAGTGTAGGGCAAAATAAAATAGCCGTCCACACCGGCCTGTAATAGAGAGTTTGCCCCTAATCGGTTAGCCCCATGATCGGAGAAATTGGCTTCGCCGATAGCAAAGAGACCTTGGATCGAAGTCATCAAGTCATAATCTACCCAAAGCCCTCCCATGGAAAAATGAGCGGCGGGAGAAATCATCATGGGTTCTTTGTAAGCATCTACTCCTGTAATTTTTCGATACATGTCGAAGAGATTGCCATACCTTTCCGCTATAATTGGCTTGCCGTACTCTTGAATGGCTTTAGCAAAATCCAGATACACAGCATTTTTTAACAGTCCCACGCCTCTTCCCGAATCAATCTGTTCTTTGGCAGCACGGGAGGCGATATCCCTGGGAGCAAGATTTCCAAAGGCTGGGTATTTTCTCTCCAGGTAATAATCCCGCTCGTCTTCAGGAATTTCTACGGCTTTTCGTGTTTCATCCTTATGCCTAGGAACCCATATTCTGCCGTCATTTCTCAAAGATTCGGACATCAAGGTGAGTTTGGATTGATACTCGCCACTTTGGGGCAGGCAGGTAGGGTGGACTTGTGTCCAACTAGGATTGGCCATAAAGGCGCCTTTCTTATAGGCTCTCCAGATCGCTGAGGCGTTACAACCCATTGCCAAGGTGGATAAGTAGTATATTTTGCCAAAACCTCCCGAAGCCAATACAACGGCATGAGCCCCATATCTCTCTATAGCTCCCGTATCCAGATTTCTAGCAATAATACCACGCGCTTTTCCGTCGACAAGAACAAGATCCATCATTTCATGGCGGGCGTATAGCTGTACCTTTCCGAGATGCTGTTGCCTCAACAGAGAT
>DATGMS010000239.1:0-9714 GCA_035307285.1 Cyclobacteriaceae bacterium | reverse complement strand
AATCAACCAAGAATTTCTCTTCGAGTCCTTCCCGGGAAATAATAATGATTATGGAACGTTTTGGTGGATAAAGTCCCAAAATACTACCAAAAGTAATCCAGATTTCTTACCATTGTGAGGTAAACGGATGCCGTTTGAACTGGGATTTAAGATCGGAACAAAACCATTTTGCCCCAGGTGATGTTGATGAAAAGTTAATCCTGTCGGAATTTTACAATATGAGTAAAGAAGATTTCAGAAAATTATCCTTACATAGAAAAATCCACCTCTTATATACAGAAGGAACCTTCGTTGTAGATATCCGCTACTATACCTACAAGGTTAACCTCTATCTACTGGGGAAAGACTTTATTGAAGTCTTCTACAACCATAAGTTGGATAAAATTGATAAAATAGACTTTTTAAACCGACACCATTCACGGATGAAATTCTACCTGGATCAAATCAGCTTGGACAAGATGGCCTGAACGTTTACTTTTTAACTTCATACCCCTCTAATAACAAGAATTACCGGGACATCGTGGAACTCCCCTATAGACAATACCTTTCTCTGAATGTTCAGAACCCACTAAGGCTTCAATTTAGTAACCGCAGCTATAGATGATATAATCCGTTGCGAGAACTGCCTTATGCCCCTCCTCAATTCTGAAAGAAACATCGAAGCAGGTTCCTAAGAGGCAAACTTTCGGCTTTGATGAATTTGGCGTTGTAAAGAATTTTTGAACGCCAACAAATTGTTTACCCATCTTCAAGACGGAAGCCGAAGAAAGAGGAACAGAGTTATAACTTGCGGTTTATCCCAGAACGAGAAATGATATGCGGTAGGTAAACATTCACCTCTTCACCACATATAATTATTCCTTCTTTGACTACTTTTGCATCTGACAATGTGATGGCAACAACAACGACACGCAAACCCCACACCCACAAATCTCTGAACCAAAACCAGTCACTGTCAGGTGGCTATTGGCTCAGTGAAAATCTATAACACATGGACAACATCTATTTCTGGATCATTTTCAATGTTTTCGTCCTCCTCATGCTGGGCTTGGACCTGTTTGTCTTCCATCGCAAAGCCCATGAGGTGAAAGTTAAAGAAGCATTGCTAACCAGTCTGTTCTGGATCGCCCTAGCCCTGATCTTTAACGTCATCATCTACTACTGGAGAGGTGAGCAATCCGCTATGGAATTCCTAACGGGCTACCTGATAGAAAAGTCGCTCAGTGTAGACAATCTGTTTGTATTTATCCTCATCTTCAACTACTTCGGCGTTGCGCCGAAATATCACCACAAGTTGTTGTTTTGGGGCGTTTTGGGAGCGTTAGTGCTAAGGGGAATCTTTATCCTGGTCGGCGTCGCCTTGATCACCAAATTCCATTTTCTCATCTATATTATGGGGGCTTTCCTGGTGTACACGGGGATAAAAATGGCGTTCTCCCACGGAACAGAACTTGACCCAGAAAACAATCCGCTGGTAAAATGGGCAAGTAAGCATCTGCCGATGAAAAGAACTTCTGATGACGGGAAATTTTTCGTCAGGGAAAACGGGAAACTTTATTTTACGCCGCTATTCCTGGTACTTATCATGATTGAAAGTACTGATGTAGTCTTTGCAGTGGATTCTATTCCTGCCATTTTGGCTATCTCCAAAGATCCTTTTATCGTCTACACCTCTAATGTTTTTGCTTTGCTGGGGTTAAGGGCGTTATATTTTGCCTTGGCAGGTATCATGAAGCTCTTCCACTATCTTCACTATGGCCTTTCCCTAATCCTTGCATTTATCGGTGTAAAACTGATACTTAGCGACATCTACCATATTGACATGATGTATGCGCTGATTGGAGTAGGCGGAATCCTGGCCATTTCTATCATTGCTTCGCTGCTATTCCCCAAAAAAGACAGCGAATTGCCTACACCTCCAAACGTCGAGGAATAATACTACTGTTGTTAAACAATCTCCCGCCCGTCCAGGGCTTGGGAGAAACAATGAATCTATTACCATCGGGCTGCACGGGATGAGGGAGATAACGGTGGCTCCGACTGTTCTCATCATGTTCAATACAACAAACTGCCATTGACCCAACAAGTGAAGGAAATCTGCAATGATTCTGAAAAGGAAGAAAATTAAAGAAAGCGGCACCAACTACGGGACGTGAGTAACGGCGTCTAAAGAAAAATGGGAGACCAGAAAAGGCAAAATTACACCAGCATCGGGTGCAGTCATATGTGATGCTCTACAGCCTAGCCCAGTGACGGCGACATCCCCTATTACAGCACAGCGCCAACCCCTACAACAATCTTAACTTTGCTTCTTTCAACAGGCTTTCGTGGATTTCAAGCACCTGGGGAATGATCTTTTTATTGTCGGCATTCTTGATTACAAAATCCGCCATCAAATTTTTATCCTCATCAGGAAGCTGCTTATCAATAATAGCATTCACCTGATCCAACGATCTGTGCGGGTCCCTCATCAATATCCTGGAAATCCTAATCTTCACTGGAGAACTTACATTGATGACCTTGTCCAGTTCCTTATAAGAACCGGCTTCAAATAAAAGAGCCGCCTCCTTTAACACATAGGGACTTTCCTGTTCTTTGGCCCAACGGTGAAAATCCTTTCGTACCGCAGGATGAACTAAGCCGTTGATCACCTTGGTATTTTCATCATTATTAAACACCTTTTCAGCTAAAAATGCACGGTTAAGCGTGTGCGTCTGCGTAAAAGAATCACTCCCAAAAGCCGCAATAATCTCAGCCTTAAGATCGGCGTCATTGGCCATTAGCCACTTTGCACGGTCGTCGGCTGAATAAACCGGGATCCCGAGAATAGTAAAAACTTTTGCCACTGTGGTCTTACCGGACCCAATCCCTCCCGTAATTCCGACCAAAAGCGGGTTATGATTATTCATAGACCAATTTGAATGAATCAGGTATAAATTTCACGGAGTCCAGATAAGAAGGATTCCGGTTCAACCTCACGGATATGGTGCTGTCTTCCCTATTCCTATTGCTATAATTAAGTATAGCTTCCAACTGGAGTTCAGAGAAAGCCTCAATCTGCCGTTCATCCAACAGGTATTGCATGACTACTATAGAATCATCTGTCGCTAAGGATGCTGAGGAAGGAAAGTTAAGCCGGCGCATATTGAGGACTTTTTGTCCAGCTAAAAATTCCACCACTTCGAAGGACACGTTCACCTCTTTTTCTTTAAGGGACAAAAAGTTGGCATGTTCACGAGGTACCGCTACCGGAATAGAATCGGAGTAACTATCCGTCAGATTCTTCTCGTTTAAATTGACATAGATGGCACCCTCTAACTTTTCGATAATAGAAGTGGGTCCTTTCACGGTTACCGAATCCGGATCAATGCGTATTTCTGAAGCAAACCGGATATTCATCGCCAAGGGATTGGCGGAGGTATCCAAGACCACTTTAATTTTCTCCTCAATAACGCGGTCTATATTTATCTTGAGGGTGTCCTCAAGTATTGCCGTCAACTGGGTAGGGGCGGTCTGTTCTGCCAATGCACGTTGGAAGGAGCTGGGCAAGAGGTAACTCTGGGCACTGGGATCAGAGAGTTCGATGGGAAAAGGCATAACGTTCACCCTAAAATACTTCCGCAACAGGTCCCATCCGTTTCCACTAATCTCAATTCGGATCTTTGTAGGTAATTCATCCACCGCCATAAATTCCTCACGATCATAATAAAACTCGATCGGTTGTTCTACGACAGTAGTATAGTTGTCTTTATTCAGGGCGTTTAAAACCCAAAAAGTGGTAGCCGCCAAAACACAGAGGACTACCACTTTTATATTTGACGCCTTTTGCTTACTTAGTCTCTTTAAATACTTTTGAATCGTATTCAAGGCATTGTTATTTAGTTCCGTTGGCTCTCTTGGTAAATTCCAATGACACTGCTGACTTTTCTATTTTTAGCTTGATACCTTTATCCAATTCCAGAAGGATGGTTTCTCCCTCCACACTGTACACTTTGCCGTGGATGCCGCCGATGGTAACGACATTCTCCCCTTTTCTAATTTCAGAAATAAAATTTCTTGCGTCTTTTTGCTTCTTCTGTTGAGGCCTGATCATAAAGAAATACATGATCAGGATGATACTTCCAAAAAGAAAAACCTGTCCCATAACTCCGCTACCCATCCCTTCGGCTTGTAATAAAATAAAGTTGATCATAATTATTGTCTAACTGGTCCTTGCGTGGGGCTTGATGCCGATCTTTGATTTACCGTTCCTTTTAGTCTCAATCTGGTTACACTAGGTGAGGTATTTGCCTGTATCGAAACAGTCGGGCTTTGAACACCGGCTTTGGCAGCGGAATTAAATACCACCTTCACAAATCCTTTATCGCCCGGTTTAACAGGGGTCTTGGTCCAGTCAGGGCTTGTGCATCCACATGATGCCTGAACGTTTGAAATAACCAAGGGAGCTTGTCCTACATTGGTGAATTCAAATTCATGTTCCACCACCTTGCCTTCGTTGATGGTACCAAAGTCAAATTCTATATTATCGAACTCAAATTGGCCTATTGAGCTGGGATCAGCAACCGTTATGCTTTGCGCATTGGATGGTGCGGCAACCTGACCCTGCTCCAACTGAGAAATCTTCTGCTCCAAGGCATCAATCCGCTCGTCTTTTTCGCCTGACTTGCTGTCACATCCGACTACCAATAAAGCACCTGCAAGGATATACGCAGGCATTAATTTCAAATGCTTCATTTCTATTGTTTAGTTATAAGTTTAATTTAAATGGGATGAATGCCCAAGGGTGGTTTATTAGAATCTCTGGAAGAAGTGTTTCTCCCTGTTTGTTCTAATGGGTCTTACTTTCGTTATGGATCTGTTCGATGAGTTTGTTTACATCGTTTAGAAGGTTTTCGGCCTTGTTTTTTGCGTCGGTAATGACTTTGTTTCCTTCTGATTTGGCTTCATTCAAAGGAAGATTCTTCCCCTCCATTAATTCCTTAACCAAATCTTCCAGCTCTTCCTTGTAACGGATCAGCTGATAGGATAACCTGTCCCTAGTATTGTTGCCGGTATCTGGCGCAAACAGGATTCCCATGGTGGCCCCTATCCCGGCACCTAAGATAAAAGTCAAAAGAGAATTGCTATTCTTACTCATGATAAAGTTTCATTTTATTTGTTATCTAAAAGACCTCTTCCACTCTTACGGATTTTACCGCTCTCGGTTAGCTCTTTTGCCAAAACATCTAAGAGCCCGTTAACAAATTGCTTGCTCTTAGGCGTGCTATAGGTCTTCGAAATATCAATGTACTCATTGATACTCACCTTGGTAGGTATGCTTGGGAAATTGGCCATTTCCGTAAGCGCCATCGTAATTATAATCTTATCGGTAGAAGCCACCCGTTCAATATCCCAGTTCTTGGTCTTGTGGGCGATCAGATCCTTATATTCGTCTTCATTTTGAACACTCAAGGTAAAGATATTTTGGAAAAATTCCTTGTCTTCCTCCCAGTTTATCGCAATTTCCGGTAACGTAAAATTATCCTCATCCGGGGTTTCTTCTATATTTTTCAGGACTTTCATGGCCAGACTCCTGACTACCGGCTTATTCTCCGACCAGGAAAGGTCCCTTTCGTAAAAGAAACTAAGAATGGCGTCATTCTTAAAGATGATCTTTTTCAGAATGGCCTGGAGAATCTCATTGTCCTGCTCCAGCGACGGTCTGTCGATTTTAAGATAAGCTTGATAATCCTCGTGAGGCTTGACATATTCCCTGTACCATTCCTTGATTTCAACTTCCAACTCATTGATATGTGCATGGTGCCGTGTGACGGCAGCTTCATATGACGGAGAGGACTTAAGATAATGTAGGATTTTGTTTTCCGCCAAGTTCAATTCACCCACTGATCCATGCACTGACTCCCTGGATAGTTTCTTCTTTCTCCCATCTTCATTTTGGACGTGATCACCAAAGGCGATCAGCATCTGTATGGCGCTTAAGTAAAGCTGGGGGATCTTGTCCACCGCCGTCAGCATTTGGTTGGAAAGAAATGCCAAGTCTTTTTCGCATGCTTGGTGGAATTGATTTACCGCTTTAATAGCGGTCGACTTGATCTTGATGCTGTGTTCTGAAGCGGCGATGCGCTTATTGCTGTCCAGGTTTTTGACGAAAAGATCCATGCAGATCGCCGCCTCCTTCTTCAACTGGGGTTTATCCTGCACTTCCATGCTGTTAAGATCCGGCAAGAAAGATGCAGTGATAAAGTCTTTGGCCAAATTGAGATTCGAAGCCTTGCACTGCGAGTAGGCGTATAAGCTTTGAAAGGCTTTTACCCTAAGTATTCTTCTGTTTAACATTTACCTGAATATAAAAGAACGCAAATATACGATATTAATAAGATAATTTGATCTTGCCTACGGCAGTAATTCGGTTCATGGCCATCTGCATGGCCACTTGTTGTGAAGGAATATTTTCCACAGCGGATTTTTCCAAAACGGCCAAGCAGGTGTCATAAATTTTTTCCGCCTGATGCCTTGACCATCCCTTTTGGTAGCCGCCAACATATTCTGCATATACATGCATCACGCCCCCGGCATTGATCAGAAAGTCTGGCGCATACACGATTCCCTTTTCCATTATCAACTGGCCGTGGCGTTCATCTTCCTCCAGTTGGTTGTTGGCAGCACCCGCTATAACCGCACACTTCAACCGCGACAAGCTGTCGTCATTGAGGCTGGCTCCCAAGGCACAAGGGGAGAAAATGTCCATATCGACATCATAGATATCGGCAGGATCTACTACAGTGGCTCCAGTCTCCTTGGCCACTATTTGAAGTTTAGCCTCAGAAACATCCGTAATAAATACCTTGGCACCTTCCTTTACAATATATGCAACCAGATCCTTTCCTACCTGGCCAATCCCCTGAACCGCTATCCTCTTCCCATGAAGGGAATCTGTCCCAAACGCCTTCTTGGCGGCTGCCTTCATGCCCTGGTAGGTCCCAAAAGCTGTTATAGGGGAAGGATCTCCGTTTCCTCCTTTTACGTCTGGCAAGCCAGTGACATGTTTGGTTTCCATGGAAATATAGGCCATGTCCTGTGTATTCATGTTCACATCTTCCGCGGTAATGTATCTTCCGCCGAGACTTTCTACAAATCTGCCAAACCGACGCAAATAGGCTTCTGTCTTCATTTTGGGATCGCCTATGAGAACAGCTTTGCCGCCTCCCAAGTTCAATCCTGAAATAGCTGCTTTAAATGTCATTCCTCTCGACAGCCGCAGCACATCCTTGATCGCTTCCTCTTCCGACTGGTAATTCCATAACCTTGATCCGCCTAGAGCCGGCCCAAGAACAGTATTGTGGATTCCAATGATTGCTTTAAGCCCGGTCGGTTCATCATAACAAATGACCAGCTGTTCATGTCCCAAGGAAGCGATCTGTCCGTAGATGCTTCCCTCTTGGGTCCTTTCCTTTGCATTTATCTCTAACATGCGAACTTGGTAATTTAGATTGTGTTATCTTTGGGTAATGAATGCCTAATTAAAAGCTTTTGCAAAATTAAATGTTTTTGTCGGGCTTTGCTAATACTTGCAAAAGAGTATTCTTAAACTTAATAACGTATTTAAAGATTTTTGTTTCGTGAAGTCACTGTGGCGTTTAAACAAATACCTTTACAAGTACAAGGGCTACCTTTTACTTGGCATCGTATTTACCTTCATTTCTAATATTTTCGTCATCATCCCTGCCCAGTTGGTGAGGATTGCCATAGATTACGTGGTGGAGAGCTTCAGCTTTTACCAGTTTTTTGATGAGGGGAGTCTCCGACAGGAAGCACGTGGCGTGTTCCTCAACTTCATATTTATCTTTGGGGTGCTCATCCTCTTAATGGCATTATTGCGAGGGTTCTTTTTATTCCTGATCCGTCAGACCATTATCGCCATGTCACGTTTTATAGAATATGACCTTAAAAACGAAATTTTTGACCACTATCAGGATCTTCCCCTAAGCTTTTATAGAAAGAACAGCACCGGCGATTTGATGGCGCGGATCACCGAGGATGTCAGCCGCGTAAGAATGTATCTGGGGCCTGCTATTATGTACGGAATTAATCTGATAATTTTATTTCCCATGGTCATTGGCTACATGCTTACCGTCAATGTCCCGCTGACACTCTACTCTTTACTTCCTCTGCCGATTTTGTCTCTGAGCATCTATTTTGTCAATACCATGATCAATGAGCGTTCGGAAAAAATCCAACGGAGCCTCTCCGGCCTTAGCACCTTTGTTCAGGAAGCGTTCTCTGGCATAAGGGTGTTGAAAGCCTTTGTAAGGGAAGAGGACAGCGTCAACGAATTCCGGAAGGCCAGCGAGGAATACAAGGAAAAATCCATCCGGCTTACTTTTGTACAATCCTTGTTCTATCCCCTGATCCTTGCCCTTATCGGCCTGAGCACGATTATTACCGTCTACGTTGGTGGCATACAAGTGATCGAAGGAGCGATAGGCTATGGTGTGATTGCCGAGTTTATACTGTATGTCAATATCCTCACATGGCCAGTGACCTCTTTAGGCTGGATCACCAGTATTGTACAGCGGGCGGCTGCCTCCCAGACACGGATCAACGAATTCCTAGACGAGAAGAACGATATCCTAAGCACAGAAAACCTCACAGAGAAAATAAAAGGGGAAATTTCCCTTCAAAATGTCTCCTTCCTTTATCCCGAGTCCGGCACACAAGCCCTTGCCAACATCAACTTTGAAGTGGCACCCGGCCAATCGCTGGCTATCATCGGCACCACCGGGTCAGGCAAATCCACCATTGCCAACTTGTTAATGAGGATGTATGACCCATCTTCCGGGAGGATCCTGATCGACGGAAATGACATCAAGGCATATGATATTAGCTATCTGAGAAAACAAATCGGATATGTTCCCCAAGATGTATTTTTGTTTAGCGACTCCATCACCAATAATATAGGCTTCGGCTTGGATGGGATCCCGGAAGGGGTCGTGGCAAAAGCAGCCAAGGATGCGGATGTCTATGACAACATTTCTAATTTCCCCAACGGCTTCGACACCCGGTTGGGAGAACGGGGGATTACCTTATCCGGCGGACAAAAACAAAGGGTGTCTATCGCCCGTGCCATTGCAAAGGATCCGGCCATTTTGTTGCTGGATGATTGTTTATCCGCAGTGGACACCAAAACTGAAAATTCCATCCTCAACGCCCTGAAAAAGATCATGGTAGGGAGAACCTCTATTATCATTTCCCACCGGGTTTCCTCCGCCAAACTTGCCGATCTGATTGTGGTTTTGGATGATGGTAAAATGGTGGAGCAAGGCAACCATGAAACTCTTCTGGGCATGAAGGGAGTGTATGCGGAACTGTACGAAAAACAGACATCCGGGACCGAAGCAGCGGACTGATCTGCGTCATGCGTATGTGGACGATGGGGTCGATGAAGTTAGAAAAGCTAAACCACATAGGCACATAGAAACATAGGAACAACCAGCTGAGGCAAACAAGAAACCCAGAATGCTAAGGTGAAAATCCTTCCACCATACCTATGTGAACTATGTGCCTATGTGGTTCCCAAAAAAATCCCACGAGAGAGACTTATCCAGAACTTTAGACGCAGCTCCCCTCACCAGAATTTTGAATTTATTATCATCATCAGTGCCATCCCCAATATGATGGACGAGACCACCAAGGTCCATTCTTTCCTGTTGACAC
>DATGMS010000238.1:0-4820 GCA_035307285.1 Cyclobacteriaceae bacterium | reverse complement strand
CCAGCCTGCTTCATCTTCTTCTGATCTTCCCCGAATCGCCATCGCGGGCTTAGCTATTGAGTCCAGTACCTTCTCTCCGGCAGTGTCGGAGGAAGAAGCCTTTCGTGTCCGTCGGGGAGAGGATGTCTTTTCCTACTACCCTTTTTTATCTACCGGATCGCCGGATCGAAAAAGGGCAGAGTGGTTTCCCACTCTAAGAGGCCACGCGATTCCGGGTGGCATTGTCAGCAGAGAAGCCTATGAGACCTTGGTGACCCAAACCTTGGAGATGCTGAAAGAGAACCTGCCCTACGATGGCTTGTTTTTTGACATCCACGGCGCCATGAGTGTGGTAGGATTGGATGATCCTGAAGGGGATTTTATTATCCGCGTTAGGGAAGTGGTTGGTAAGGAGACGATCATATCCACTTCAATGGATTTGCATGGTAATGTCTCCTGGAGATTGGCGCAGCATACGGATCTGATTACCTGTTACCGTATGGCTCCCCATGAGGATGCTTTAGAGTCTAAGGAGAGGGCTTTGACCAATCTTTTAGAAAGGTTGGAAAGCGGCAAAGGCAAGCCTCCTTATAAAGCTTGGATTCCTGTCCCCATATTATTGCCTGGCGAAAAGACAAGTACGCGTGTTGATCCGGGAAAATCACTTTATGACAAAGTTGCCCCTGCAGCCGACCAACCTGGCGTTGTGGATGCGGCCATCTGGGTAGGCTATGCCTGGGCGGACGAACCCCGTAACCATGCCGTGGTGATGGTGACTGGTGATGATAGGGAGTCAGTTACTTCCGCCGCAGAAAGCCTGGCACAAAGTTTTTGGGATGTAAGAAACGAATTTGAATTTATAGCCCCCACGGCTTCGTTGAAGGAAAGCCTAGACAAAGCGGTATCCAGCGACAAGAAGCCCTTTATGATCAGCGACATGGGGGATAATCCCACCGCAGGAGGGGCAGGGGACGTCACCTGGACATTAAAAGAGATACTGGAACGACCCGAATTCAGAACCGAAAACGGACCTTCCCTGATCTATGCCTCCCTCCCAGGCCCGGACTTGGTAGAGAAAGCCATCAAAGCGGGTGTTGGCGCCAAAGTTAGCGGATATGCCGGTGCCGAGGTAGATGATCGATTTGCTCCGCCTTTACTTCTTGAGGGCACAGTGCAGGCTATCGAGCATGGTGATCCAAACGCGGAGACGGAAGTAGTCGTAAAAGTAGGCAGTGTATCTGTAATTGTCACCAATAAACGGAAGCCATACCATCTTGAAAAGGATTTTACCAACTTAGGCCTTAACCCCAGGGATACCGATATTGTTGTGGTAAAAATCGGTTATCTGGTACCTGAGCTTTATGACATGAGGGCGGACTGGATCATGGCACTTACGCCGGGCGGGGTTGACCAAGACCTGGAAAGACTCGAGTTCAAAAGAATCAACAGACCGATGTTTCCTTTTGACAAAGAGATGCCAGCCCCCGACTTGACAGCCAAATTGGTGCCTTTGTCCCATGAGTAAAAAAAAGAAAGGTAAAGGAAAGGCTCCTTTACCTTTCTTTTTATCCGAGATTTTCTTTGAAAAACTTTATGGTCCTGCTCCAAGCCAGTTCAGCGGCTTCTTTGTCATACCGAGGCGTAGAGTGGTTGTGGAAACCGTGATTTGCTCCGGGATAAAAATGGGCTTCGTAATTTTTGTTATTGGCTTTTAAAGCGGCTTCATAGGCAGGCCAACCTTCGTTGACTCGGGTGTCCAATTCCGCAAAGTGGATTTGTAGAGGTGCTTTGATAGTCGGTACTTCCTCTGCGGTGGGCTGTCCTCCATAAAAAGGTACGGCAGCTTTTAAGTCAGATACACGGACAGCCATCATGTTGGAGATCCACCCCCCAAAACAGAAGCCTACCACTCCTACATTTCCTGAGCAGTTTTCTCTGCCTTTTAACCATTCATAGGCCGCTATAAAATCCTGCAGCATTTCTTCCCTGTCCCTCTTCGCCTGTAGCGTTCTCCCTTCATCATCAGAACCGGGATAGCCACCCAGTGGGGTCAGCGCATCAGGCGCAAAGGCAACAAAGCCATCCAATGCAGCCTGTTTTGCTACATCCTCTACGTACGGGTTAAGGCCGCGGTTCTCATGGACAACGATGATTCCGGGAAGCTTGCCTTTTTTATCTGAAGGACGTGCCAGTAAACCCCGCATCTTTCCACCTCCTTTGGGGGAGTCGTATTCTTCGTAGGTGGCAACCAGCCGGGGATCATCCTGCTGGAATCGCTTGGCTTCGGCATAATTGGGCAGGAGAAAAGACATGATGGCCGCAACGGTAAGTCCGCCTACGGCATAAGCCGATAGCCGGTTGACAAATTCCCGGCGGTCTATTTTACTGTGGACATATTCGTCATAAATATCAAATACATCCTGGTTCAAATCTTCTTTTTTGAGAGGTTCCATGGGGCTATGTTTTAGCGGTGCTGGTTAAACTGCCACATAAGTTAAATAAAAAATTGCACGGGCTAACAACTTTACTATATTATATACCATTTTTTGCCTGTAATTCCATAAATTGTCTGCAAATTCAGATCCTATGAACCTGCTTGAAAATATAAAAGAAGCTATCCGCTCAGTAAGGTCCAATTTGCTTCGGACCATTCTGACAGGTTTGATCATTGCCATTGGTATTACATCTCTGGTAGGAATGCTCACGGCCATAGATGGCATGAAGGCGCAGATTGAAGAAAGCTTCTCCGGGTTTGGAGCCAATAACTTTGATGTCCGTTCCAAGCGTACTTCCGGCACAAGGGTTACTACCGATGGGGTAGCGGAAAGAAATTTTCCCCATCTGTCCTACCGGGAAAGCAAAGCTTTTAAAACAGACTACAGTACTAGGGGGATCTCAACGGTTTTTACCCGGGTTACAGGATCTGCCGAGGTAAAAAGAAATTCCAAAACAACCAATCCCAATGTCAGGATTACCGGAGGGGATGAGAATTACTTTTTGATCAAAGGAATAACGATAGAAGAAGGAAGAAGCTTTAGCAATGTGGAAAGCCAGTACGGAAACAACGTCTGTGTGATAGGTACCGAAATAGCCGAACTGCTTTTTGAGTCCAATGAAGATCCTTTGAACCAGTACATTTCGTTTTATGGCAGCAGATACAGTATTGTAGGGGTGTTGGAAAAACAAGGGGCTGTAGGCGGAGATTCCGGGGCAGACAGGGAAATCATAATACCGTTGGAGAATGCGCGGAGGCTGGATAGAACGGGAAACTTCCGGTACACGATTACCGCGGCGAGCTCTGACCCCACAAAGCTTCAATATGAAATGGGTCAGGCGACGGGCCTCATGAGAAATATCAGGCAAGACCGAATAGGAGAGGAAGATTCCTTTGAGGTGGTAAAGTCCCAGTCACTGGGCGAGAGCTTGGAGGAGGTGGCCGGCTATTTAAGGATCGGAGGATTTGGAATAGGGTTCATTACCCTTTTGGGAGCAGCTATTGGGTTGATGAATATTATGATGGTCTCTGTTACTGAAAGAACCCGGGAGATAGGGATTAGAAAAGCCTTGGGAGCTACTCCGTTAAGAATCAGGCAGCAATTTCTCATCGAGGCCATTATGATCTGTATTTTAGGCGGTATTTTGGGCGTTTTTATGGGAATTGGAATTGGTAATATAGTGGCCAATTTTGTGGGTCCAGGTGGGTTTTTGATCCCTTGGCTATGGATTTTGGTAGCCTTTGCCATCTGTGTTTTTGTGGGGCTGATATCTGGATTTATACCCGCCTATAAGGCCAGCCGGCTCGATCCAATCGAATCCTTAAGGTATGAATAAGATTTGCAGTGGCTTCCTGGGTAAGGACACCTTTCAGCGGTAAGCCCGCCGCGTCTTGAATTAATGGATTTATCTCTTTAGATTGTATACCCACTTCATTAATGATGAATGCTACCGCTAAAATTTCGCATATATATAATTATCACTAACTGTTTTATCATAAAAAATAACCTAATGAAAATTTTGATTCAATTAATGGTCTTGCTCAGCATGACCCATATTGCCTTTGGGCAAACTTGGTCTACTGTTGATACTAAGAATACCTGTACCGAGCGGCATGAATGTTCGGGGGCAGCGGTTGACGGCAAGCTTTATTTAATAGGGGGAAGGGGAATGAAACCTGTCGAGGAGTTTGATCCAGCCACCAATCAATGGAAAACCATGGCCGTTCCACCTGTGGAAATCCACCATTTTCAGGCAGTGACTTACAAAGGAAAGATCTACATCATAGGGGCTCTCAGCGGGCCTTATCCGCATGAAGTTCCTTTGGATCACGTTTACACTTTTGATCCCCAAAAGAACCTTTGGGAAAAAGGGCATGAAATTCCTGAAGAAAGAAGACGCGGTGCTGCCGGTTTGGTGGTTAAAGATGATAAATTCTACCTGGTCGCCGGGATAAAGGATGGGCATTGGGCGGATAACCGGGATTATTTTGATGAGTATGATCCTGCTACAGGAGAATGGAAAACATTGCCCAGTTTGCCGCGTGTAAGAGATCATTTTCAATCCGTGGTCTTGGATGACAAGCTTTATGCAGTCGGAGGCAGAAAATCCTTTGCGAAAGAAGGACATGGTTTTGAACTCACTTATCCGGAAGTAGATGTCTATGATTTCAAAACCAATAAATGGGAAACCTTGCCTGCGAATCATAACCTTCCTACAGAACGTGCGGGAAGTTCTACCCTGGTTTACAACGGGGGATTTATCGTAATTGGGGGGGAAAGCGCCAGTCAGGAAGCGGCCCACAGTGAAGTGGAATATTTCAAACCAGGCCAGGGTTGGAAGCTTCT
>DATGMS010000237.1:0-3650 GCA_035307285.1 Cyclobacteriaceae bacterium | reverse complement strand
GCTGAATACAAATCCGCTCTCTTCAATTCCTTTTGATTTTAAATAGTCAATAATGATTTTTTTGTCCCGATCAAGATCTGCATAGGCTTGTCGAAGATCAGTATTATCTTTATTGAAAACGCCTTCCCACACAATGAGGTCAGAGGTAAAATCCATTTCTCCCAAACCTGTAAGAGAGATCTTATGATCAGACTTGTTCCGGTTCAGGAAAGCATTTCCTAGAATAACAGCGGCGACAATAATAGAAATGGCGAATATAACGGCACTAATGGAATTTTTCATCTGGTAGTATTTTATCTAATGTCTGACATCTAAAAATCAATGGTAATTTATGGAATATTTTTAATCAAGACGAGAACAAGTTTCCTAATGTCTTACCGCTGTTCTATTTTAGTCAAGTTATTTTTTTCTTTAACTCTATCACCGTTATTTCAGGCCAAATGCCCACTCTTCCAGCAAAGGCGTGAAATCCAAACCCCCTATTAACGTAAAGGTACCTTCCAGCCTGCTCTGCCAGACCCGCCCAGTTGGGGTATCGGAACTTGGCGGGACTCCATCGGATCCAGGGCGTTTCAACGCCCATTTGCATACCATGCGTATGTCCAGAGAGGGTAAGATGGATTTTCGAGGGATGTTCTTTGACGACTTTCTCCCAATGAGATGGATCATGAGACAACAAAATCTTAAAGTCCTTCTGGTTGACCCCCCGCAGGGCTTTCTCCAGATCACCTTTGGATTTGAAGCCAATGCCCCAGTTTTCAACTCCGAGAAGCTGGATTTTCGCGCCATCTTTTTCGATCGTCACATGCTCGTCCAAGAGCAACCGATACCCCATTTTTGAATGGCTTGCTTTAAGATCAGCAAAGTTTTTGACTTTTTCTTCTGGCGATGACCATTGCGTATAATCGCCATAATCATGATTGCCTAAAATGGAAAATTGGCCGTATGGCGCGTTAATTTGTTTAAATTTTTCCACTAAGGGACTTATTTCTTTAGCGGAAACATTGATCAAGTCACCCGTGAAGACAAATAAATCCGAATTCTGCTCCCTAGCCAAATCAACACCCCTCTGCACGGCGGTGAAATCCTTAAAACTCCCTGCATGAATATCAGAAAGCTGTGTAATCGTGAATCCATCGAAGGCGTCGGGAAGATCATCAAAATAAAGAGTTTCCTTAAATACCTTGAAATTATACTTCCCTTTGATGATTCCGTACACAAATCCGACAAAGGGAACTGCCGCAATGAGCAATGCCATCTGGCTGATAAACTTACGTCTGTCTGGAACGTAGGATTGGCTGTTGGAGACGTTGCTGGAGAAAAAATTCACTCCGGTTTGTACGCCACGAAAAAGGTCTTCACCCAACAGAAATAAAATGATGGTTGCTTGAGTGATTGTAACCGTCAAAAATATATTTAGTCCCATCTGTGCATTTCCAGAAATTTCCCCTGTGCGCGAAATGGTAACAACGGAAGAAATGATAAAGAAAATATAGGCGCCTGTAAGCAGCCAATAAACCAGATATACAACGTATTTTCCCGTTGGATTTCCCCAGTTGGTAAGGACAGTCTTCAAGGCTTGGAAAACATACCAACTTAAGATAAGGGAGAATAGGGAAAGTATGGAGAGAAAGACAAAGGATCCGAAATTGCTCATTTATTTTGAATTAATAAATACTTAATCGGATTGTCGATAAAGAAGTTTGGTTTTTAACATTTTTTACGGAAAACCGTCTCTTTGCTAAAAGAGACGGCTCAGTTTCATAATTTAATGATCAATCGATCTTTCCTGCCAAATCCAGAAGAAATGTATATTCTAAGGTAAGTTCTTTTAAGGCTTGGAATCTTCCGGATGCCCCCCCGTGGCCGGCATCCATATTGGTGTACAACAACAACTTGTTGTCATCTGCCTTTAATTCACGCAGCTTGGCAACCCATTTAGTAGGCTCCCAATACTGCACTTGGCTATCGTGAAGTCCGGAAGTGACGAGCAGATGGGGATATTCTTTGACGGAAATATTATCATAAGGAGAATAAGAAAGCATATACTCATAATACTCCTGGTTCTTCGGGTTTCCCCACTCGTCAAATTCCCCTGTAGTTAACGGGATACTTTCATCCAGCATGGTAGTTACCACATCGACAAAAGGAACGGCTGCGACAATTCCATTGTACAATTGAGGCTCCATGTTCATGATTGCACCCATTAACAGGCCTCCTGCACTTCCCCCCATGGCGTAAAGATTTTCTGGATTGGTGTATTGTTGTTCTACAAGGAACTTGGAGCAAGCAATGAAATCCGTAAAAGTGTTCATTTTGTTCAGCATCTTTCCATTCTCGTACCAGTGTCGTCCCATTTCCTGCCCGCCGCGGATGTGGGCAATTGCAAACACGAAGCCTCGGTCCAACAAGCTGAGCCTACTTGGACTAAAAACAGCATCCATACTGTACCCGTACGAACCATAAGCATATTGCAGCAAAGGATTGCTGCCATCCTTGTGGAAAAGGTTTTTATTGTAGACCAAGGAGATCGGAACTTGGACACCATCAGAAGCGGTAGCCCAAATTCTTTCGGAAGTATATTGTTCGGGATCATAGCCGCCTACTACCTCCTGCTGTTTCAACAGCTCTTTTTGACGGCTGATCATGTTATAGTCATAAGTAGAGGAGGGGGTAGTAAGAGAATTATAGCCAAAGCGCAAAATGTGGCTGTCAAATTCGGGATTATGTCCAATCCAAGCTGAGTAGGTCGGTTCTCCGAATTCAATATAATGCAAATCATCGCCTTCCCAAGAACGCACCTGGATCCGATTCAGACCATTGAACCTTTCATCCAAAACAAGGAAGTCCTTAAAAACCTCAAAGCCTTCCAATAATACGTCGTCCTGATGCGGTATCAGATCCGTCCAGTGACTTCGGCTGGGACTGAAAACGGGAGTTTTTACAAGCTTGAAATTACTTGCTCCAGCATCATTGGTTAGAATAAGAAAGTCATCCTTGTAATGTTCTACAGAATATTCCAAGTCTCTGACCCGTTCTTGAATAAGCGTCATCTCCGCATTCGCATCATCCGAGGGGATAAAACGGGTTTCCGTAGAAACGGTACTTTGGGAAGTGATAAAAATATACTCCTTAGATTTGGACTTGCTGACCTGGCAGACAAATGTCTCATCATCCTCTTGGAATACCAGCACATCGTTTTCTTGCTTAGTCCCCAACACGTGTTTATAGATCTGGAATGACCTTAGTGTATCGGGGTCTTGTCTTGAGTAAAACAGCGTCTGGTTGTCATTTGCCCACACGATGTTCCCCGTTACCGATGCAATCTTGTCCTGTAGGTACTCACCGGTAAGAAGATCTTTAAACCGTATATCATAGATCCTTCTTCCAACACTATCCTGAGAAAAAGCCAATAATTGTTGATTTGGCGCCACGACTATTGAACTTACGTTCATATAGTCAAAGCCTTGAGCCAGTATGTTGATATCCAGCAGAATTTCTTCTTCTGCGTCAAGGCTTCCCTTTTTTCTACAGAAAAGAGGATATTCTCCGCCTTTGATGAATTTGGTGTAGTAGTAAAAGCCATCTTTAAAGTAAGGGACACTCTCGTCGTCTTCTTTGATCCGCCCTTTCATCTCCTCAAAAAGCTT
>DATGMS010000236.1:0-2580 GCA_035307285.1 Cyclobacteriaceae bacterium | reverse complement strand
GAGGGAGTGAACTTAATGGCATTCCCGACGATATTAAAGAGGATCTGTTTTAATTTCTCTTTGTCCAATACAACTTGTTCCGGTATGTTTTCACTAATGGAAAGGCTGATTTGGATATTCTTGCCGATCACCATGCCGGTGAATATATCCATCAATCTTTCCAGCTCATTCCTGAGGTGAAAGGAGGCCAGTTTCAATTCCAGTTTGCCCGCTTCGATTTTTGAATAATCCAGAATATCATTGACAATGGACAACAGACATTCGCCAGAATCTTGGATAATAGAAACATATTGCTTTTGCTGCGGTGTCAGTTCAGTAGTTCCCAATAAGCTTATCATTCCCAACAAGCCATTCATAGGGGTACGGATCTCATGGCTCATGTTGGCAAGAAATTCCGATTTATGCTTGTTGGCAGACTCTGCCGCTTCTTTGGCCTCCTTAAGTCCGTCTCCCCACAGTTTCTGATCCGTAATGTCCCTTGCTAAAGAGATTACTCTTCTGTCATCCAGTTTAAAGAATCTAATTTCATAGTATTTCTTTCCTCCCTTGATAATCATGTCGATTTCTTGGGTCTGCATCTTACCCGTTGTCAGCGTTTTATTGAAGGAAGCACCCACCTTTTCATTCAGCGGATATGGGAAAATATCACTGATATTCCTTCCCAATGTGTCTTTTGCAGGTCCTATCAACAAATCCTCGCGTTGGACGTAATAGTCTAAAAAGATCCCTTCATTGTCATAGATATATATGGTATCAGGAAGGCTGTTCAGCACTGCCCTTAGTCTGTTTTCACTTTTGATTAATTCTTGGTCAGCCAGATATTTTTCATGGATATCGGTACATATCCCAATACTTCCTGAAAAGTTGTTGTTGTCGTCAAAAAAGAATTTCTCAAAATTTTTGGTTCTAATCAGTGAGCCGTCGGATTTAGCGATATCGATTTCGTAATAAATATATTCCTTTTTGTTTTCCAAGGCATCTCTGACCAGGGCTTGTATCCTAACCAAATCCTCCTGTGGAATCAATTGTTTTACTTTCTCCGCAAACTCTTGAGGGGTATGGCCCAAGACATCCTTTATATTTTCACTGGCTTTGTATACTTTTCCATATTTGTCATGATAATAGACAAATCCATTGGATTGTTGGAGAAGCATGGTTTGTTGATTAAAAAGCAGGTTGATGTCCTTTGATTTTTTTTCCAGGAGGAGTTTGTTATTGTACGTGTTTTCAAAAAACTTAAGCATTAAAAAAAGCACAAAAAGCAGAACGCCAAATAAGGCTAGAAACAGATAGAGATAGGTGTTGTACAGGTTGGAAAGGAGCCCCTGCTTTTCCTGCACGAAAAGAAAAGCAAAACTCTGCGGCATGGGATTGAGCTGGAAAGGATACTGTACAATGAGGGCTTCCTGTTGATTCTCCGCGTCACCTGAGCGAACAGGGAGCTGCTCCTCGTAGCTGCCTCTAAGTCCCTTATTGATATCAACCCGGAGCAAATCCATTAGGGAAGTGGAATACGCAATGTCGGTGTGGGAGATACCTGAATCAAGCGGGGAAAGTCTTCCGTCTTCATAATATAATTTCCTGCCAGTGTGAAGATAAGTTGAGGTATAATCCGTAAAAAAACCTCTAAAATCCAAACTCGCGATTAGTTGTTGATTATGGGCGCTGGACTGGACGGTTAAATGGTTTGAGCTGTGCCCTTGGACTTCTTCAGTATATACATCTCCAAGCAGATTATCGTTGTCATCGAGAAGGAAGAAGAACTGCTGATCCCCTTGTGTAAAATAAATGGTATCGATGAGTGAACGATAGTCTGAAAGCAATTTTATGATTCGGCCTTGATCCCCGGCGCTTTCTGGGGAGGCCAGTTTATCCACGTAGTAGTTTAGATCGTCCCTGAGGGAAGCAAATTCTTTTTGTACGTCCTGAGAGGCCAATTGTACCTCTTTATTCAGAGAGTCCTTGGTGCTTTCCAGAAGATGGCTGTACAGGATGGAATATAGGGAATAGGATAGAAGGCCGATCATCAATACAGAAGCCATTCCCAAAGTGGTAAGCACCCAGAACCTCCTAGAACTATTTGCTTCTTTAGTATTTTTTTGTTCTTCCACTAAAAAACGAATTTATAATAAAGCCAAATTACCCTAAATGGAGTAGGGGGTGTGCTCCTGGCTTTGCAAAAAACCAACATTTGCGCATCTTAACATTTTTCCACAATTGAAAAAGCAAACATGCCCCCATTTAACCTATTTAGCCATAATTCTCTGGCCATCAAAATATAGAAGCAATTTATATATTTTCCAGCTGACTTCTAAGCAATTGGTGCATTTCGTCAAATCTTTTTTGAACGTTTAATAGAAAATCATCTGAATAAAATATAGCCAGATCGTTTTCCTCAACAATGTCCATTTCGCTGATCTTAAAAGTCTGTTCGATCATCCCCTGCTCGAACTTCAATAGATATTTATTGTTCCAGGAAAACAACGAAATTCTGATTCCATTCTTAGTGAATTCATTGACGACTCTCATGCCAACCTAGTAACTAGTGCTGAATAGGTAATTTCTGACTTTAAAGAGGAA
>DATGMS010000235.1:0-11288 GCA_035307285.1 Cyclobacteriaceae bacterium | reverse complement strand
AATCATAAAAGAATTTCTATTTTTGCAACCCGTTAAGACGGAAAATTCAAATCATTAGCATATGTATTGGACATTAGAACTGGCATCTTATCTTGAAGATGCCCCTTGGCCAGCCACCAAAGATGAATTAATTGATTTCGCCATTCGATCCGGTACTCCCTTAGAAGTAGTGGAAAATCTCCAGGAACTGGAAGACGATGGGGAACCCTACGAAAACATAGAGGAAATCTGGCCGGATTATCCTACTAAAGACGACTTCTTTTTTAACGAAGACGAATACTAAAAGAAAAGCCTTCAAAGGCTTTTCTTTATTTTTTAAAACCCCAATACAGCCTTCAGTCTCGGTAAACCTGTCCTACTAACCGGGATCGTCTCCCCGCTCTGGAGCTTAAGGATGTAGCTGTCTTTTTGATAGGGTTCAATCTTGGTGATCCCCCCGACTTTTACGATATAAGAACGATGCACCCTTACAAATGCTTCTGGATCAAGAATCTTTTCGAAAGAGGCTAAGGTTTTGTTCTTCAAAAATTTCCCTTCCGCGGTATGGATATTCACATAATCATCATTGGCTTCCAGATATAGGACATCTTGAAAAGGGATGATTTTGATTTCGTTTTTCACCTTTAAAACAATACGTCTGGGAGTTCCTACCTGATTTATTTCCTTCTCATCAAAAGAAGGCACGGAAAGCATATCTAGACCGGTCTGCCTGTATTTGGCTATGGCGCTGGCAAAGCGTTCTTTCGAGAAAGGCTTAAGCAAGTAATCCAAGGCATGTATGTCAAACGCCTTGAGGGCATATTCGTCATAGGCGGTGGTAAAAATGACAGCAGGAGGATGATCCAACAATTCCAGCATCTCAAAACCCGTGATTTTAGGCATTTGAATATCCAGAAAGACCAGATCTGGCCCATATTCCTGAATGGCCTTCAATCCTTCAAAACCGTCATTGCAGGTTTTTACCACCTGAAATTCCGGGAAAGGAAACAGGTATTCCTGTACTATTCCGATAGCCAGTGGCTCGTCATCAATGATAATTGTCCTGATCATAAAGTTGCGGGATTTTAATCCAAACCGTATAAGTATTCTCCAAGGATGACACCCTTAACAGATCATGTCTCCCAAACAATAAATATAACCGCCGTTTTACGGCATCCAAACCGAAGCCCGTACCCTCCGCCTGCCCTCCCGCGGGATCAAAGGGGTTGGAAATTGTGATTTCCAGATAATCTCCTGCCTTCATTATATCCAACACAATGGTAACCTCCCCCATTACTCCATATAATCCATGTTTGACGGCATTCTCCAATAAAGGCTGAACCAATAATTGAGGTATTTTCAGGAAACCAGAACCTTCGCCGATATGAAAATCGACCTTTAGCCTATGGCCAAACCTCACCCGTTCAATGTTGAGAAACAACTGAAGATGTACAATTTCTTCTTCTACAAGTATCCATTTCTTATCATCTTTACGGATGGTGCCACGGAGAAAATCAGAAAGCTGCAGCACCATTTCCCTCGCCTGGCCAGGATCCCTGCTAATCAGAGCGCATATGGAATTGAGGCTATTGAACAGGAAATGGGGCTGAAGCTGTTGTCGCAATTGATAGAGTTCGGCATCCTTGGCCATTTTTTCGGTTTCGTCCTTTCTTTGCAATAATTTAAGCTGGTCTTCCAGTTTTGTGTTGAAGATGATCAAGATGGTGTAAGACCCAAACAACACCAATAATATAAAGCTTTTGGCAAGGAATGCCTGCTCCAAAAACAACAGGTGTTCGGTTTGGTTTGCAAAAATGTAATTTAAAATGAAATCCCCTACATAAGCTATAACCACCACGAATATCAAGGTAAAATCCAAGCCTAGCCATCCAAAAGCACGTTGGGGAAGATAAAAATTGAAGATATTCTCCAACAACATAAATCCCCCTATGATTAAAAAAGTGTGTACCAAGCTATCCACTAAGGCATTTTCCCAGCTGCTGCCATAATGGTGGATCACATACGCAGCCGCAATAGTCCAAACAAGGATTACGCCCAGCAGTTTGAGCCAATTAAAATCATCGTTGTTGAAGAAGCTCCTTATCATTTCAGAACCTTTTAAAAGGATTTTATCTCCAACCCCCCAAATATGACGGTGCCTCTGATGACCAATACCTTGGTTGGATCGGACGGAGTGTGGGCATACATTCTTTTATCCTCTATCCCAGCAAAGACATTGGCAACATCAATCTTAAGATCCCAGTGGGGCGGGATTACCAGTTTCACCCCGCCAAACGCCACATCCAAATCCAAAATGGCATTCTCTGAAAGATCAGCTTGGCTAAGGTCAATCTCGGTTCCTCCAAAGTAATTGGAGATTTTCCCGCCAAAGAAATTCTTGGAAAGAACCCTTTTTTGTACCCCACAGAAAAGAGCTTGAGAGTGCAAAAAATCACCACTGTCACTGTGATGGGATGCCGTTCCTCTTTTGGTCTGCTCCTGTCCTAAGGTTCCTGCCCCTTTTACTGTGTCTTCAGGATTGCCGGTGTAGAACGGATCCCTTTTTTGCTTGGAAGTATCCCCCCAGCCGTCGTTCCAATGAGCCCACTTTCCAGCTTTATAGTTTTGCCTGAAAATCATTAGATACAGGCCCAACAAGATCAAGCCAACGGGTATCAAGTATTCGCCAATATCGACGGGCAAGTCAAATTCCCTCTTCAGTAAAAAAAATGTACCGAAAAGAAGCATGAAAAAACCAGCTCCACTTCTGAATTGATGTTTTACCAAAATGACCAAAGCAATGGCTATGATCATCATGGGCCAGGAAAAGATCCATCCAGGAAAAAAGACTCCCATTCTCTGC
This sequence comes from Cyclobacteriaceae bacterium, assembly GCA_035307285.1. GTDB lineage: Bacteria > Bacteroidota > Bacteroidia > Cytophagales > Cyclobacteriaceae > DATGMS01. The sequence continues at coordinate 8,446 of DATGMS010000235.1, read as the reverse complement.
AATAACAACACCGATCCAACGATAAGGATCAACAATCCTGCAGTAAGATTGTTATTATTGGAATTATTTCTACGTGGTTTCATACGTCCAGTTTTATTTGGTGAAAATTACACATTAAAACTAGGATTAATATTTCAAGGAGCTGACGCTAAGTAGGCCAATCAACGCAAAAATTCGGTAATCCGCAGTATTTCCTCGGTGAAAATTAACCGACATTATTATCAGGCACCTCGCTGTAATAGGTATTCTGCGTAGGCCATATCTTCCGGGGTCGTAATTTTAATATTGGACAAATCTCCTTCGATAAGGTTAACCTCCCAGCCCTGATATTCATATACGGTCGCATCATCAGTAAACTGCAATATTTCCTCCACCTCAAACGCTTTTTTGATCCTATGAAGCTGAAAGGTTTGGGGGGTCTGCACCAGCCGGAACGCATCCCGATCCTGAAAAGACGATCCTCCTGCTGCGTCAGTTTTCCGCAGGGAATCCTTTAAGGGAATTGCCGATACCGCACTTCCCGACTGTTCCGCCAAAAGAAAGCTCTCGGAAATTGTTCGTTGGGCTACAAATGGGCGAACACCATCATGGATGGCTACCAATCCTTCTGCTCCCTCTATGGCGTCCAGGCCATTTTTGACCGATTGGAATCTTGATTTCCCTCCTCTTACAAGTGTGTGGGGCAGTATAAATTGAAACTCCTTGCAAAGGCCCTTCCAATACCCAAAATCCGCTTCCGGGATAACGAGCTTTATCTCCATATCACTGGCGTACTGATAAAATGCAGAAAGGGTGTGCATCAATATGGGCTTGCCTCCTATCGGTAGGTATTGCTTAGGAAGTGCCGCCCCCATTCGCAACCCACTCCCCCCGGCGACAATAATGGCATATTTCTTCATTGCTAAAAATATTTGTCCAAAGATAGGGAAGTCTATAAAAAGAAATGGCTCCAGTGGGAGCCATTTCTTTTTATAATATCAGCATTGCATCCCCATAGGAGAAGAACTTATATTTTTCCTTAATAGCCTCTTGGTAGGCTTTCATGATCAGGTTGTATCCTCCAAATGCAGCGGTAGTCATCAATAACGTGGATTCTGGTAGGTGAAAATTGGTGATCAGCCCGTTGGCTATTTTGAAGTCATAGGGAGGAATGATAAATCTATCCGTCCAGCCACTTGAAGATTTTAGCCTTCCATTTGCGGTAACGGAGGATTCTATCGTCTTGAGTGCTGTTGTACCCACAGAAACCACCAATTTTTTGTGGTCTAAAGCTTTGTTGACCAAATCCACCGTGGGTTGGGGAATATCGTAATTCTCCGAGTCCATCTTGTGCTTGGTGAGGTCTTCCACATCTACCTGTCTGAAGGTCCCTAAGCCAATATGCAGGGTGATGGGAGTGACTGAGACCCCTTTAATTTCAAGCCTTTTCAACAAATGCTTTGTAAAGTGCATCCCTGCCGTTGGCGCGGCAACCGCTCCTACGTGTTCTGCATAAATGGTTTGGTATCTTTCCCTATCCGATGCCTCTACTTCCCTTTCAATAAAATCCTTCAAAAGGGGAGTTTCGCCCAAAGTATCTATAGTCTTATAAAACTCCTCATCCGTCCCGTCAAATAAAAACCTGATGGTCCTTCCCCTTGACGTTGTATTGTCGATTACTTCGGCAACCAGATCGCTATCGCCAAAGTATAATTTATTTCCCACTCTTATTTTTCTGGCAGGATCCACCAAAACATCCCAAAGCCTTAATTCCTGATTCAATTCTCTTAAAAGAAAAACCTCAATTTTAGCTCCCGTTTTTTCTTTGTTGCCATAAAGTCTAGCGGGAAAAACTTTGGTGTTGTTGGTTACGAAAACATCACCTTCATCAAAATAGTCGATGACATCCTTAAACACCTTATGTTCGATTTTTCCTGTCGCTCTATGAACCACCATTAAACGTGATTCATCTCTATTTTCCGACGGATATAAAGAGATAAGATTTTTTGGAACCTCGAATTTGAAATCAGATAGCTTCATATATAATTGGTGTATTTTCTTAAAATAATGTTTTTTACGAAACAGCCGTAAAAACTGCAAAGATAGTAACAATAATGCCCAAATGTACTTATATTGTGAAATAGTTTTATATACCAACTGATAGAACGTGATCATATTCAAACTCATATGGGAGAGCTTTAGGTTTGCTGTTCAGGCACTTACCGCCAATCTTACCAGAACTATCCTATCGTTATTGGGGGTAACTATAGGTATATTTGCAATCATAGCTGTGTTCACATTGGTGGACTCCTTGGAGAACAATATCAAATCCAGCTTTTCCTTTTTAGGCACCAACGTCATCCGGGTCGATAGATTCCCATTTTCCTCCGGTCCTCAGGAGTACCCATGGTGGAAATATTTCCAGAGGCCTCCCGGCACCTATGCGGAATATACCTTTCTGAAGGAAAGGTTGGAAAACATAGACGCTGTCACCATCTCGGCTTCCGCCAACGCTATTCTTAAACATGCAAGCAATTCTTACGAAGGAGCGAATCTTGAAGGGGTAGTTTTTGATCATAAAGACGTCTATGAAATACCTTTGGAAGAGGGAAGGTTTTTTACCGAGCAGGAGATCTTTGCCGCTAGGAATGTCACCTTGGTGGGGGTGAAGATCGCCAGGGCCTTGTTCCCCAATTCTACCGCACTTGGAAAAGAGATCAAGATAAAGGGGCAAAAGTTTATAGTAGTGGGCATTTTAGAAGAAGAGGGAGAAGGCTTGTTTGATATGCCTTCAAAAGACACTGCCTGCCTTATTCCTTATGGAGCTTTCAACAAAATGTACTATATCGGCCGCTGGGGCATAGAGCCCACCATAGCCGCCAGAGGACTGGATAATGACATCGGTTTAGTAGCCTTAGAAAATGAAATGGCAGGATTATTACGGGCCAAGAGGGGATTGAAACCCACCGTTGAGGATAATTTTGCTTTGAATAAATCGGAGTTTATACAGAATGCTATCGGATCCATATTTGATGTCATCAGTATAGCAGGATGGGTGATCGGAGGGTTTTCCATTTTGGTCGGCGGTTTTGGTATTGCCAACATCATGTTTGTGTCGGTTAAGGAACGTACTAATATTATAGGGATACAGAAGTCTCTCGGGGCAAAAAATTACTTTATTTTGATGCAGTTCCTGTTTGAAGCCACCTTCTTGAGCCTCATCGGAGGCATGGCCGGAATCGGACTCGTACTTCTGTTTACCATTGTGCCTTTAGGAAGTTTGGAAATTTCCATGTCACTGAAAAACATCATGTTGGGTGTCGGATTATCCTCAGCTATAGGGGTTGCCTCTGGAATAGTACCAGCTACTCTGGCTGCAAGAATGGATCCTGTAGAAGCGATCAGAACGACCTAGAAAGCAGACATGGAGATATTAGTATTGAGTATTGAGACGTGAGATGTCCATGCCTGTAATGTCCTAATCTCAAAAAAAATCCCCACAACGCGTGATGCGATTGCGGGGATTCAATGTTATTTTTTAAAGTTTAAACAAAAATTGAATTCGTAAGTCCAAATCTTTCTTCTTATATCTTCTGTCTTACTTCCCCTTATTGGCCTTCTCCAGTTTTAGCAATCCGGCTTTTTCCTTAATTTTGAGTTCGAGTTCCTCCATCAGTTCGGGATTGTCCAACAAAATGGACTTTACAGCATCCCGGCCTTGTCCTAATTTATTTCCCTCGTAAGAAAACCAAGAGCCGGCTTTTTTGATGATCTCAAATTCTACCCCGATGTCGATGATCTCCCCAACTTTAGAAATTCCTTCTCCATACATAATATCGAACTCCACTACCTTGAAAGGCGGCGCAACTTTGTTTTTTACTACTTTTACCTTGGTTCTATTTCCTAAGATATTGTCGGCACTTTCCTTAATCTGGCCGATCCTTCTAATATCTAAACGGACCGAGGCGTAAAACTTCAAGGCGTTCCCTCCCGTCGTGGTCTCCGGGTTTCCGAACATCACGCCTATTTTTTCCCTCAACTGGTTGATAAATATACAGGCACAACCTGTTTTGTTGATGGCACCGGTTAATTTCCTTAAGGCCTGAGACATCAATCTTGCCTGAAGCCCCATCTTACTGTCTCCCATCTCCCCTTCCAGCTCTGCTTTCGGCACCAAGGCCGCCACGGAGTCGATGACAATGATATCGATGGCTCCCGATCGGATAAGATGCTCTGCTATTTCCAAGGCCTGCTCACCGTTGTCGGGCTGGGAAATCAACAGATTTTCTATATCTATGCCCAATTTTTCGGCATAAACTTTGTCAAATGCGTGTTCTGCATCGATAAATGCCGCCATTCCCCCGGCCTTTTGCGCCTCGGCAATGCAATGCATTGAAAGGGTAGTTTTTCCCGAAGATTCCGGGCCATAGATTTCTACCACTCTTCCCCTTGGGATACCGCCAACGCCCAAAGCCATATCCAATCCCAATGACCCAGTGGAGATCGCAGGGATATCCTGGACGGTATTATCACTGAGTTTCATCACCGTTCCCTTACCATATGTTTTCTCCAGCTTGTCGAGAGTCAACTGGAGGGCTTTAACTTTTTCTGTATCTGCGCTCATATCTGATCAAATAAAAATAAGTACTTTTAGAAATATAAATGTGAAAGTAAACATTCGTCAGTGGAATACCAACTTGGTAATAACCATTGTTTCACGATTTCGTTTCTTTCATTTTAAACTTTGTTCTATAACGATTGGCTATCATTGGTATAGGTTTTGAATAGACAGTACTAAAGCTCCACTTATCGATTTATGCATATCATACTAAAGGTTTTTTTGATCATTTCTTTATTGGGCCTGACCTCTTCTGACATAGAAAAGAAGGAACAAAACGTTTACTTTTCAGGCGGGGAAGAACTGGTATTCAAGGTTAAGTATCTCTTTTTCAATGCCGCAGAAGCCAAGATGACCACCAGCAAAACAATTTACCAAATACAAAACAGGCCCACTTACAAGATCGATGTGACAGGGAGGACCTTGAACATTTTTAAAATCTTTTATGTGAAGGACAATTGGGGAACCTACATGGACACCGCCACGCTTGTCCCTTACATCTCTTACCGGCACATTGAGGAGGGGGACTACCGGAAGCACGAACAGATCAACTTTAACCACCGGACGAAGACTGCGACGGTCAATATTTTCGATCGGGACAACAAAAAAGTTACTGAAAAGACCACCCATGATGTTCCCGCGGGAGTTCAGGATATCGTCAGCGGATTTTACTATTTGAGGACCATGGAACTTTCGGGGCTCAAAAAGGGCCAAGCGATCACCATCAATGGCTTTTTTGACAAAAAATTATATAACATTAAATTAACATTTGAAGGAAAAGAAAGAATAAAAACCAAAATCGGGGAATTCGACACGTTTATTTTTTCACCTACCATGCCCGGCAACAAGCTTTTCAGCGGTGAAAATCCCGTCAAAGTATGGATCACGGACGATAAAAACAGGATTCCGGTAAAAATAACCGCCAATCTAGTGGTCGGCTCCCTGAATATGGACATCAATAAAGCTACCGGACTGCGGCATCCTTAACGAACTTTTTGTTAACAATAAATTAATATCTGCTGCCCTAGGCTATCCTTTTGCAGATGATTAAAGCCTCGTCCTTTTACGGGTGACACTTTTAATGTTTAGAAGTTCCTAAATTAGCAGAAATTTATCGAAAGATTAACCTAGTCTCTGATGAGTAACAATCCAAAAATCAAGGTACTCGTGGTAGATGACGAGCCGGACATCGTCGAAATATTGACCTATAATTTAGAAAAAGAAGGATATGAGGTAGCTTCTGCTTTAGATGGAATAAAAGCCGTAAAAGTGGCCGCCAAGTTTCTACCCCAGGTGATCTTGCTGGACATCATGATGCCCCGTCAGGATGGCGTAGAAACCTGCCGTCAAATCCGCGAGATTAAAGATCTAAAAAATTCCTTTATCCTGTTCCTGACGGCTCGGTCAGAGGAATATTCCGAGGTCGCGGCTTTTGATGCCGGTGCAGACGATTACATTACCAAACCGATTAAACCTAGGGCGTTGATGAGCCGTATTTCGGCCTTCTTCCGCCGGGAAACTCAAAAAGACTTAGATCTTTCCCAAATTAAAATCAAGGACCTGACCATAGACAGGACAAGCTATACCATAGATAAGAACGGTAAAACGATCATCCTTCCCAAAAAGGAATTCGAACTTTTGTATTTTTTAGCAAAAAACCCCAACAACGTGCTGGGAAGAGAGGAGTTGTTGCAAAACATATGGGGAACAGATGTATATGTACTTGCACGGACCGTGGATGTGCATATCAGAAAAATCAGAGAGAAAATAGGAGAAGATTATATTACTACCGTCAAGGGGGTGGGCTATAAGTTCGAAAACAATTAACTGATGCTGACCACATCCAAAAATATCGCTTTCTTTTTGGCATTGGCCATTTCCCTCTTTATCATGGCCGTATTGTCTTTTTTGGATGAGGCTTCCCGGCAGATTATTCTTATGGTGGGGGGTATTTCCTTTGTTGCCATTTTTATCCTTTTATACATCACCTTGGAGTTCCTTATCTTCAAAGAGATCAACAATATCTATACAGTTTTGGACAGAATCCAAAAAAAAAACCTGAACAAAGCGATCAAGAAATCTGGCAAAACCTCCCTGTTTCCCCTACGGAAAATAAACAAGTCCATACACGAATACGCCTTAGCCAAAAACAAGGAAATAGAAACCCTCCAAAAGAACGATACCTTCCGGAGGGAGTTCATTGCGGATATTTCCCATGAGCTTAAAACACCGATCTTTGCCGCACAGGGTTTTGTCCATACCTTATTGGACGGGGCAGTAGACGACAAGAACGTCAGGTACAAGTTTCTAAGAAGAGCTGCAAAGAGCCTTAACACCCTGGAAATCCTCGTCCAAGACCTCCTTACCCTAAATCAGATGGAAAGCGGCGTGGTGAAGTTTCATTTTGAAGAAGTGGACCTGAAAGAAATTGTTGCGGAAAATATTGAGCAATTGGAGCAAAAGGCCTTAAAGCGCCGTGTCAGCATCAGGTTCAATTATAATGAAGCCAAGCAGCACCTTGTCCTTGCCGACAAAGACAAAATATCCCATGCAATCCAAAACCTACTCGCCAACGCCATCCGGTACAACCATGAAGGCGGAGATGTCATTATCAAACTAAAATCCACCAAAAAAAATGTGCGGGTTTCTGTGAAGGATAGTGGAAAGGGAATTCCACCGGAGGACCTTAACAGGATTTTCGAAAGATTTTACAGGGTCGAGAAAAGCCGCTCGCGGGAAAAGGGGGGAACAGGACTGGGCCTTGCCATAGTGAAACACATACTGGAAGGGCATAAAAGCAAGATCTCGGTGACCTCCGCAGTGGGTAAGGGTTCCATATTCAGCTTTTCTTTGCCTCCTATCCGAGTTCAGAACAAGGAAGAGGCGCAGCCTGAGAACGCACAATAATGCAGCAATTATAGAATAAGGTTCATTATTTTCATTAATTTTGCACCCTAGATTGGAAAGCGCAGGCTGCACATATGAAGAAGACGGACTTTGGAGACCTTATACTATTTGAAAACGAAGACTATATTGTAGTCAACAAGCCTCCCTATTTATCCACCCTGGACGATAGGCATGAAGCCCAAAACATTCTTTATCTGGCAAAATTGTACACCCCCGATGCCCAAGTGTGCCATAGATTGGACAAGGAAACTTCCGGTTGCCTGATCATTGCCAAGCATCCGGCGGCTTACCGTAACGCGGCTATTCAGTTTGAAGACAGGAAGATCAATAAAATCTACCATGCCGTAGTGGATGGCATACACGAGTACAAGCAAACTTTGGTGGAAAGAGGAATCATCGCCACTACCAAAGGCATAGCAAGGGTAAACAACCTGAAGGGGAAGCCCGCCACTACCTACTTCACAACACTGAAGACGTATTTTGCCCATTCGCTGATAGAATGTAAACCCATCACGGGTCGATTGCACCAGATCAGGGTCCATCTGGCCTATTTGAAATCCCCTATCTGTGGTGACGAATTATATGGCGGCAGACCGCTGTACCTTTCTACGTTGAAAAAAAGATTTAACCTAAAAAAGGATACAGAAGAATCACCTATTATGCAGCGGGTTTCGCTTCACTCCTACTCCATTGGCTTCAAAGGGATGAATGAGGAGCATATTGAAGTGGTGGCACCCTACCCGAAAGACTTTGCGGTATTGATCAAACAGTTGGAAAAAAACAAATAAAAAAGACGTTCCCGTTAAAAATCAGGCACTAAAGCTGGGAATGTTTTGCATATAAATAGAATTACTTCTATCTTTGTGTCCCTTTTTGAGGGTGAAATGTATTTAAAAAGCTAATAATTAAACGTTTACACAGTGGATACTTTAAGCTATAAAA
>DATGMS010000234.1:0-3072 GCA_035307285.1 Cyclobacteriaceae bacterium | reverse complement strand
AGGAGTCTGGTGGACCGGAAGGCGGTTTTTGATTTATTCTGTGAAAATGAGAGGGGGGAGAAGTTTATCATCGAGCTGCAGAATGTCAGACAGAAATTCTTCAAGGACCGCAGTATCTATTATTCGGCACTGCTCCTGCAGGACCAGGCACCTAAAGGAGGCAGTTGGGATTACAAGTTAAAAGCGGTGTACACGATCGGGATCCTGAACTTCACCTTCCAAGATCTTGCCGATGGGCGGTATGTGCGGGAAATCCAACTGATGGACCGGGAGACCCATGAAATCTTTTACAATAAACTGACGTTTATCTATCTTGAGATGCCTAACTTCCGTAAACAGGAAGAAGAACTCACAAGCCAATTTGACAAGTGGATGTACGTCCTTAAAAACCTGTCCCGGCTGCAGGACAGGCCGCGGGCATTGCAGGAAAAGATATTCGAGCGGCTGTTCTCGGCAGCGGAGATCGCCAGGTTAAACCCTAAAGAGATGAAAGCATATGACGAAAGTCTGAAGGTCCTCTGGGACAACTACAGCATTATTGAAACGGCCAAAGAAGAAGGAAGAGTAGAAGGAAGAGAAGCAGGAAGGGAAGAAGGAAGGATTGAAGGAAGAGAGGCAGGACGAGCTGAAATAGCTAAGGAAATGAAAAAGGAAGGACTTCCTGTTCATCAAATTGTCCGCTTTACGGGACTCAGTGAGGAAGAAATTGACAAACTTTGAATAGTGTATAGGCCATAACTGATGGCTTTGTCCTTTTTTTCAACGTATTGAGCGGCTGTTCTCGGCAGCGGAGATCGCCAGGTTAAACCCTAAAGAGATGAAAGCATATGACGAAAGCCTGAAGGTCCTCTGGGACAACTACAGCATTATTGAAACTGCCAAGGAAGAAGGGAGAGAAGAAGGAAGAGAAAAGGGAAGAGTGGAAAGAGATATTGAAATAGCTAAGGAAATGAAAAAGGAAGGACTTCCTGTTCATCAAATTGCCCGCTTTACGGGGCTCAGTGAGGAAGAAATCGACAAACTTTGAACTGTGTATAGGCGATAACTGATGGCTTATTGTCCTTTTTCAAAGCATTGAGCGGCTGTTCTCGGCAGCGGAGATCGCCGTATTAAAATATAATTGTTGATAGACCATAGGCTATGGCGCTCTCTCCTGGGCCTGATCTTCAATCTAATGTTTTACATCTTGTGTCTAACGTCTCATATCTAACATCTATCATCTAAAACCATTCCTGCCATTAAGAACCGTTTTCAGACTTTGCTTTATAAAAATGCCCACAGCCGGGCAGCATTTACTGTGTTCGGGCTTGTTATTATGGAGGTTAGGATGAGCTTTAGACAGTTTTTCACTTGGAAGTATCCGCTCAGTAGCCTGTTTAGAACAACCGCGATACTTGGATCTTCAATATTACGCCTTCTTCTGGGTAGAAGCTTAAAGTATTCTTTCTCCTTTGCAGGGGAAGACAGAATCATTGAGGCCCTTCTTAAAGCTAAAATCACTGAACCGGGATTTTATGTGGACGTGGGCTGCAACCATCCAAAATTCCTATCCAACACCTACGGACTATATAGAAAAGGTTGGCGGGGAATCTGTATAGATGCCAACTCAAACCTGATCAGACGCTACCCTTTTTACCGACCCAAGGACAAAGCGGTAGCAGCCCTGATCTCTGATTCGAAAGAGACGCGTGACTTCTATTACGTGGAGAACGACGTGCTTTCCACCACCGAATTGGCCTTTGTCGAAGAATACAAAAAAGACGGGCTTGCTATCACCGCCAAAAAAATGGTTTCCCAGACACTAACTGAAGCCCTGGATGATTTGCAGGCTCCCAAGAAGTTTGAGCTGCTTTCTATAGACGCAGAGGAACATGATCTGCAGGTTTTACGCTCTTTGGATTTCAATGCTTACCAGCCTCGGCTGATTGTTGTCGAGGACGAGACCTATAATCCTAGCTATCCTGAAAGAAACGCCATCTACAGCCTTCTGGCTGAAAGAGGATATTTTTTGGAAGGATACCTGCTTAAGAACCTTTATTTTCTGCGGCAGGTACAATGATTGGATTTTTTGATAGCTGTCGATCGTGGATCGCTTGGGCAGATTGAAAAAGTTATGATTGGCATTCGACCTTACACCACTGCTTTGATGCCTATATGGGACAAGGTATTAGATCATTCCGTCAACGGCACGTTTATGCATGCCCGAAACTACATGGATTATCACGGGGAAAGGTTTCAGGACGCTTCATTGTTGATTTATCGTAATGACAAACCGGTGGGTATTTTCCCTGCGCATCGGATAGCCGATGAAATCCATTCTCACCAGGGCTTAACCTATGGGGGATTTATCCTAAACCAAAATCTTTCAATGAACGCGGTCATGGCCGTGATAAAGGAAGTGCTGAGACATTATCTTGAGACGGGAATCAGCGCTGTTATCATTAAGGACGTTCCTTCTTTTTATGGACGTTCCAGCTTGGAATGGATGCCTTATTGTATGTATTTATTGGGGGCTGATAATTTCCGCACCGAGTTGTCCTTTGCCATCCCTCTGCCGATGTCCCCAGGCGCCTATTCCAAGGGTAGAAAATGGGGGATCAACAAAGCCAAAAAGAACGCCTTGACACTTAGGGAGACGCAGGATTTCCACCCTTTTTGGGAAGACGTCCTTATACCCAATCTTTGGGTAAGACACCGGATAAAACCTGTACATTCCTTATCCGAAATACAATCCCTTGCGGAGAACAACAAGCCTTTTATCCGACAGTTTGAGGTGTTGAAAGAAGGAAAAATCGTGGCGGGCGCGACTATCTATGAAACCAAAACCGCCGTACATTCGCAATATCTGTCTGCCAATGCCAGGGGCAGAGAGCTCAGTGCTATGGACTTATTGATCGACCATCTGGTAAGAGAGAGATTCCCCCACAAGCTTTTCTTCGATTTCGGTATTGTTAACGAAGCCCAGGGGCGGAAGATCAACAGAGGCTTGATGCGATGGAAGGAGAGCTTCGGCGCCAAGCCTTATGTACATCAGTTTTACCGGGTGGAGACCGGAAGATTCGGGTTGCTGGA
>DATGMS010000233.1:0-14818 GCA_035307285.1 Cyclobacteriaceae bacterium | reverse complement strand
CGCACCAGAAAATCTCCTTGTCCTATTATTCACCATTTAAATATGCATGTTATGAAAAAACTCGGAAAATTGACACTGAATGAGATGCAGGAGTATGTTCCGCTAAATGCGGAAGAACAGATGGCCATGAAAGGGGGTACTTCGCCAGGCCAGTGGGTTTATATGATTTATTACGCATGGAAGCTTGCAGGCGAAATTAATGGCGCAATCAAGGGGAGCGGTGGCTCTAGCCAGGGATCTACTCTAGACATATACGGTCTTGATTCTGCAAAAATAGAGGGTTCAACTATATATATCTATGGGTTGGATTCTGCGAAGATATCTTGGTAGCAGGTAGGTAAGGCGGGGTGGATTTCCTCCACCCTTTTTTTTCCGTCGATTTTGTTATATGAACACTTTAAAATTCTTGGTTCTAAGCATATTGGTTCTCCTACTTTCATGTAAAGGAGATAGTCCGAAAATTATTTTCCCAGCTGATGTAGTGGTGGACACTATTTCATTTGCCTCCGAACCATTCTCAAATATAGTTCTATTAGAAGTTTTGGTTAAAGGTGAGAAATACAAGATGGTTTTTGACAGTGGTACGTCAACCACCCTTATTAATTCCACGATACCAAGCTCACAAATATCTCCAGACACGAGCTTCTTCAATGATATTGTTAACCAGACTCATGGCTCCTTCCAGGTTGTAGTCGACACGCTTCAACTGGGAAAGCTGAAAATAGCTCACATGGATTCTTATCGTCAAAGAAACCTAAATATCGACGGTATCCTGGGGGATGATATTATAGGGGATTTGGTGTGGAAAATTGACCTTTTTAATCGCAAAATTTATGTTGCCCGGGATGTGGCCGACTTTCAGGTTTTGGATGAGGGAATTCCTTTCACTAGAGACGGGGCATACATTACTATAAAGTGCGAGGTGGCCGGCGTTGCCTTGGATCTGATCGTAGATACGGGATATAGTGGCTTTATGTCTATGAACAAGGCAATGGCGGATACAATTTTAAAATATCCCAAAGATCCTATTTCTTGGGAGGGTGTTTCTACGTTGGGACGGGGTAATCCCTATGCCTCATCCTCATTCTCGCCACATATAGATAGCACCTATTATTTTACGGACAACGTCTCCTTTGGAGGCATAACACTGGACAATGAAATCATTGAACTGCGGCACTTTCCGCTGAGCCTAATTGGGATGGACTTTTTCAAGCGGTTTGATTATTTTGTAATAGATTATCCTAATAGAAAGTTGCATTTTGGAGATAAACAGAATAAATCTTTTGACTTCTTGATCTTGAGCTTGATAAGGGTGAACACAAAAGGCGTAGCCTTTATCCCTTCCAATTCCAAAGCTCTAATAGGAAGAGTAACCCCGTGGGCGAAGGAAGCTGGGTTAAATTATAGGGATACGGTGATAAGCATTGATGGTGTTCCCATTATAAATAGGGACAGTTTATTTTATCAAAGTAGAACCATAAACCATGCAGAAATCAACTTTGTAGAACACTCTCCTTCAAAATTCCGGGTATTATGGAACGATTTCCATTTTACAAAGGATACGTCAATCATAGAAGTAAAAAGAGGGGACAGTAGCCATAAGGTCACGCTTGTACGTCAATATTTTTTCAAGGATATGCCAGATTCTATCCAAGATTATTATTTGGATTTGAATTTCGCCCCAACAAATTTCAGTAAGGTCAAAACAGCATCAGCATCGTATTACACATTTAAGACAGAACAACTATTGCCTTGGGGCCTCAGAAATAGATAAACTTACCGCATAAAAAAGAAAAGCCTATAGGGGCCTCATAACATCAATAAACCCGATCAAAATGGTAACCAAGGGCTTTCGTTTCCCCACCTATATTCAGCACGACCAAATGGATTGCGGTCCTGCCTGCCTGAAGATCGTGGCCAAGTTTTATGGTAAAATCTTTTCCATGAAATATCTGAGGGACCTGTGTTATATTACAAGGGAAGGAGTATCCCTGTTTGATATCGGCAGAGCGGCGGAGGAGATAGGGTTCAGAACTTTGGCGATAAAAGTCAGTTTTGAGGATCTGGAAAAAAAAATGCCCTTGCCTGTGATAGTCCATTGGCAACAGAGACATTTTATCGTAGTATATAGAATATCTGAAAGGAAAATTTATGTCTCCGACCCAGCAGTAGGGTTGGTTAAATATACCTATAAAGAGTATAAAGCAGCTTGGGAAGTGACCGACGGATCAGGAGCTATTTTAATCTTAGAAACTACTCCAGAGTTTTATCAGAGAATAGACGGCGAAACTTCAAGTTCTGTTGGTCATTTTTTTAAGTACCTTAAACCCTATCACAAATACCTTGTACAGGTGATGTTGGGCATGATTGCGGGAATCTTTATTGGATTACTGACGCCTTTTATCAGCCAGTCGATTGTTGATTTTGGAATTGGAACCGGGAATATGAAGTTTGTCAATACCATGCTGGTAGCCGGGCTTATCCTTGCGTTTAGCTCTATGGTGTCAAATTTTATTCAGAGCAGATTGATGCTTTATGTCTCCGAGCGTGTGAACATGGGGATGGTTAGTGATTTCTTACGGAAATCCATGCAACTTCCCATCTCATTTTTTGAAAGAAAGATGGTAAGCGATCTTCTTATCCGTATAGGAGACCATGATAGGATCCAGGCTTTCATCATGAATACCGTCTTGGGAATTTTTATCAACGTGCTGCTTTTTATCGTGTACAGTTTATTGATGTTGTATTATGAGATGAACATGTTTCTTGTCTTTATGGCCGGAAACGTTCTCTATACGGGATGGATTTTATTGTTTTTAAATGAGCGAAAAAAGCTGGATAATCTTTTATTTGAATCAAGAGCTTCTAACTCTAATGATCTGTTGGAGTTATTGGAAAATATCAATGAGATCAAAGTCAATAACATTGGGAACAGCCGCCGGTGGAAATGGGAATTCAGCCGCTTCAAAATTTATGGAATTAGGGTTAGATCTCTAAACTTAAATCAGACAGAAGAAACAGGGGCTCTGTTCCTTATGCGCCTACAAAATATCTTCATCACCTACATCGCTGCTTCCAACGTAATCAACGGAACCATGACACTGGGGATGATGATGGCCGCTCAATACATCCTAGGCCAGCTTACCGGCCCAATCCATAGTATGATTGGATACGTCCATTCTTTACAGTACGCCAAATTAAGCCTGAAACGGGTCAACGAAATCATTCTAGAGGAAAAACCTGAAAAATCAGGATCGAATGCACCCGTTCCAGGCAACAAGACGATCGTGATCAGCAATCTTCACTTTCAATATAATCCCAATTTCAACAAAGTGCTGGAGGACATCAACATTGAAATACCTGAAGGTAAAGTGACCGCAATTGTTGGGGAAAGTGGCAGTGGAAAGACCACACTTGTGAAATTGCTTTTGCGTTTTTACCCTCCAGTGGACGGTCAAATTGAAGTGGGTGGCGTCTCCATTGAGGATATTGGACTTAAAAGGTGGAGAGATCGATGCGGGGCAGTGTTGCAAGACGGCAAAATGTTCAATGACACCATTCTTTACAACATAACATTGGAGGAGAACGAATTTTCTATTGATAAAAAGAGATTGATTGATGCAGTTAGCCTATCCAATTTAAAAGATTTTATCAACGAGAGGCCATTGAAGTTATACACTCCCCTTGGCACAAATGGTTCAGGTATCAGTCAAGGCCAGAAACAACGTATATTATTGGCGCGTGCAATCTATAAAGATCCAGATTTTATTTTTCTGGACGAAGCTACCAATTCATTGGATGCCAACAATGAAAAGCAGATCTCTGAAAACCTAGGAACGATATTGATGGGAAAAACAGCGGTGGTTATAGCCCATAGATTAAGCACGATTAAAAACGCCCATAAAATTATCGTGTTGGACAAAGGAAAGGTAGTGGAAGAAGGCACTCATGAAGAATTAGTGAAGAGAAACGGAATGTATTATAGATTGATAATTAACCAACTATCTGTACCGGTCTTATAAACGCCATGGCAAATTTTCAGTTAAGAAAGACCTATCGAAATGAGATCTATAACTATCGCCCCTCTTGGGTTCTAAGGTGGGGGATTACCGTCTCTTTTTTATTTTTGGCCATCATCATTGTAGTATCTGCATTTATTAAGTATCCAGAGATTATCATGGCCAATGCAGAAATCACCACCATCAATCCCCCAGTACATTTATTGGCTAGGGTGAACGGGAAACTTGAAAGAATTTTGGTTAAGGAAGACCAGCCGGTTACTGAAGGAGAGATACTTGCCACATTGGAGTCACCTGTAAGCTTGGAGCATCTATTAGATTTAAACCATTATCTGAATTTAATAGATTCTCTCATCAGCCAAGGTGTCCAACATTTTCCTGAACCCTCCTACTTTTCTGATAAGCTAGCTTTGGGGGAATTGCAACATTCCTATTCCGAGGTATTGATGAATTATAACAAACTCTATAATTATCATTTCCTGAATTTTCACGAGTTGGAACTAAGCTCCAAACAGGAAGAGCATGCCAATGAATTAAAGTATAAGGATTTACTGGTGGAGAAAGGGAGAATTCTAAATCAACAGCTTGATCTTTCATACCAGGATTTCCGTCGAGATTCTCTTCTTTATATCGACGGAATTATCCCTGAGAAGGAATTTGGAAAAAGTAGGCAACAAAACGATCTTCAATATCGATCGCTTCTCACCGATTTGCACATGGGAATAGCCGCCAGTCAATCCACCTCAGCTAGGCTACGAAGGGAAATCGACAATATTATTGTTCGGGATAAGGAAACTCAATTGCAATTGCGACTACAGCTGCAGCAAAATATCCGGTTGTTACGCGCTGCCATTAAAGTGTGGGAGCAGAATCACCTTCTAATCTCCCCAATAAATGGGAGGGCTAGCTTTACCGAATATTGGAACGAGAATCAAAATGTGGGTATCGGTAATATTGTTGTTTCGGTGTTGCCGGAAGATGATATGCTGGTGAAGACAAGAATTCAATTTCCCATTTTAAATTCTGGGAAAGTAAAGGCAGGACAACGGGTAAATATAAAATTGGAAAACTATCCCCACCAGGAGTTTGGAATGGTAGTAGGTGAAATGGGAAGTATATCCAAAATCCCAAGCGGAGCATTTTACAGCGCGGATGTACTTTTATCCGATGGTCTGGTCACCTCCTACGGGGATAGCTTGCCATTGATTCAGCAAGGGATGGGGAAAGCGGAAATTCTTACAGAAGAGGTGAGTCTGTTGATGCGCTTTTTCAATCCAATTAAGGCTGTTTTTGATGAACATTTATAGTAATCTACGGTTGGGCTTAAATGTAAGACACTATGAATAAGCTATTAGATCTAAAAGATGTTACCTTTCTAATCCCCATAAGGGTGGATGGTATTCAACGTATTGAAAACCTATTGATGTCAATCGAACATCTGTCACTACATTTCAAGACCAATATTCATATCCTGGAAGCGGACAAATATAACAATTACTTGTTGAAGCGATTAGTGCCAGACAATGTAGAAGTCTGCTTTATAGAAGATTATGACCCAATCTTCCATAGGACCTATTATATCAACCGGATGGTGGAACATTGCAGCACACCCTTGGTAGCCGTTTGGGATGCCGATGTGATCGTTTCTGCAAAGCAGGTAGAGGAAGCGGTTGATTGGGTGAGGAAGGGACAGGCGGATTTCGTCCGCCCCTACGACAATAAATTTCTAGATACATCAATGATCATCCGGGAGCTGTATCTTAGAACTAGGGATATTCGAAGCTTACACAACAACCACGGCAAAATGAAACCGTTGTACTCCCCAAATCCTGTAGGCGGTGGTTTTATTGCCAATCTGGAAAAGTACAGGGAATCAGGTCTTGAAAACGAAAAATTTTACGGCTGGGGGATAGAGGATGGGGAGCGGGTAAACCGGTGGACGATCCTAGGCTATGCTTATAGGAACACCGAAGGCGTCCTGTACCACCTGTCCCATCCGCGGGGCATAAACAGCCAGTTCCATAACCCTCAGGAACTGGATATCAAGAACGGGGAATTGTTCAGGATTGCTTCTATGTCCCAAAGGGAGCTGACAGAAGAAATCGACAGCTGGGGGTGGAAGAAATGAAATAGAAGGTTTTTTAAGGAAAAATATCAGCGCCTTATTCCCTCTCTGTGTAGTGAAGTTTTTTTTATTCTGCGCAAAGGCAGGTATGCGGGCCGTCAGCTCGTACGAATATCGCCATCCCACATTAAACCTAAGCATCATCGTTTTCCCCCCTGCCGATGTACCATTTTCAAGGGATTTTGTTAACTTTCCCCATTGATCTAAATGATCCATTTCTTAGCCATTGATTTCAATTGTTTAAATAAGCCACCATGGATTTCAGGATTGCAATCATCGGAACGGGCAATGTGGCCTGGCATTTGGCGCCGGCGCTGGAAAGCGCGGGCCATACCCTTACCGAAGTCTATAGCAGGGACCTGCACCGCGCCTCCAAGATCACAGGGAGACTGTACGCCACAGAATCCAAGGATGACTTGGACTTTTCGGAAAGTGAGGCCGAGATTTTTATTATTGCCGTTACCGACCACGCCATCCCGGATATTGCCGATTCCATTATCCTGCCCGAAGGGAGCATTCTCGTACATACCTCAGGCAGCGTCCCCCTTCAGGCATTGGCCTACAGTTCAGCCAGCCATACGGGTATCTTTTATCCCCTGCAGAGTTTTAGCAAATCCCGGGACATCAGTTTTGAAGATGTGGCGATCCTCCTGGAATCCGACGAGCCGGCGGTCCTTCAGAAACTGAAGCTGCTCGCCAAAAGCATTTCGCCCCACCAGTATGTGGTCAAATCCAAGGACAGGCTGGCCTTACATATTGCCGCCGTCTTTGCGAGCAATTTCACCAACCACCTCATCAGGGTGTCAGAGGAAATCATGAACCGGCAGGGCTTGGATTTTGAAATGCTAAAGCCCCTGATCATCGAACAGATCAACAAAAGCTTGGAGATCGGGGCCAAAGGCGCACAGACTGGGCCGGCATTAAGAGGGGATATCAGCACCTTGGACAGGCATTTTGATTTCTTGAGCTACAATGAGCAGGTGGCGGAGATCTATAAGCTGATCTCACAGGATATTATCGACTCGAATTAGGAGAAATATATTATAGTGGAGATTGCGAATGAATAAGGTAGGGTTTCCCGCAGATTTCGCAGAGGTACGCAGAAGATATTATTGGCCTCTTATCGCCAAGTATAGAATATCGGCACCTTAGTGGGGCATTCTGATCGGTTTGGCTTTCCACAGACTTTGCAGATGTGGGCAGCAGAAGAGCTTAGGGTTCGTACCTGCAGGCAAGTTTGCGCCCACCGCTGGAGCTTTAAAAGGTTTGGATGACCTTAAAACCTGGTGTCTTTGATGGTTTTTCATCTGCTAAATCCTTGAGAAAGAATAAATAGTCCCGAGGATGCCAACCCCTTGCGCCCTTTCCCGTACTTTTGGGATATGAATTCCCTGTCATCACAAAAAGTCTTTACCCTATCGGCATTTTTCAGGATCATCAGGCCCATGAACCTGCTGATTATGGCCTTTGCCCAACTGATGACCGCTTATTTTCTAGTAGAAAGCACCGCCCAAGGATTGCCTGTTTTGGTGGATCCAAACCTTTACCTCCTGATTTTGTCCACGCTGCTGATCGCCGCCTCGGGCTATATGATCAATGACTACTACGATGTGAAGATCGACTATATCAATAAGCCCGAAGAGGTGGTGGTGGGAAAAAATATCAAAAGAAGGGCGGTGATGTTCCTTCATACGATTTTCAATGTGGCAGGCGTCGGGATCGGCTTGTTTATCGACATCAAGATCGGGCTGATCAATTTTGTAGCGGCTTTTTTGCTGTGGTTCTACAGCAACTCGCTCAAGCGCATGCCCTTTGTGGGCAATGTGGTCGTCGCCTTGCTCACCGGCCTGGCGATCTACGTCATCGGCTTCTATTACCAGACCTCCCTGCTATTGGTGTTGACGTATGCCATATTTGCTTTTTTTATCAATCTTATCCGCGAGATTATCAAAGACATTGAAGACCGCAACGGGGACAGAAAGCATGGCAGCAAGACCTTGCCAATCGTATTGGGGTTTAGAGGAACGAAAAACGTCATTTTCCTTATTTCACTCTTATTTGTCCTCTCCATTGTGGTCGCCACCTACAAGCTTCACAACGAATTGCTGTATTATTACTTTGGAGGGCTGAGTTTGCTGTTTTTTCTTTTTCTCTATAAAATATATATGGCTGACAGGAAGGCCCACTTTACGCAGCTCAGCCTGCTCTCCAAGCTCCTTATGCTTACAGGTATTATCAGTATGGGATTTTTATAAGGTTGAAGAACAGACCTAGGATAGCGGTCAACTTGATACCTTGTGCCTGCTACTTGATACTCCTTCAGAAGGGGAGGGCCTGTTTTCTTTTTTAAGACTCTTCCTGGCATAAAGGATCAAGATCACCGAGAGCACAAAAAGAATGGCAGACACGACCGACAGCACATAGGTTTTGTCCTGGAAATTCTGCCAGGCGAAAAGCCCCAGGGAAGTTAAGGTGACCGTGAACATAAAGAACATGGGAATGGTCACGAAGGTGGCATTGACATTCTTCTTGATCAGCCAAACGGCTATGGCCAACAGCGCCAAGGCCGCCAGAAGCTGGTTGGCGGAGCCAAAGATGGGCCATAGCGTCGCAAATCCGCCGGATTGAAGTAGCAGCAGGGAAAGAATCACCACGACGAAAGTAGAGATAAAGCGGTTTTTGGATAAGGTTTGGGCTACGGGTCCCTTTACATCTTCAAAATATTCCTGAAGGGTAAATCTGGCGAGCCGTGTGCAGGTATCCATGGTAGTAAGGGCAAAAGCAGAGACCGTAAGCGCTACAAAACCCACTGCAAAGGCTTCCGGAATTCCAAGGGAGTTAATAATAGCGCCCAGCCCTTCTGCAAATAAAGAAACAGGCCCTTGATCACTTAACTTGCTCACATAATCTGTTCTGCTGATCACGATGACCGCACCTACGGAGATAATGGCCAAAAAGGTTTCGATCAACATTCCTCCAAAGCCGACAATCTTCACGTCTTCTTCCTTGTCTATCTGCTTGGAAGTGGTTCCCGAGGCGACAAGGGAGTGGAAGCCACTAATGGCGCCACAGGCAATGGTCACGAAGAGAACGGGAAATATAAATCCCAGATTTTCCGGCGACAAAGTCACCTTATTGTCCATGGCGATGATGGGATTGGCCACGAAGATCCCTATCACTGCCGAAAGGATCAGCCCATAGAGCAAGAAACTGTTGAGATAATCCCTCGGCTGTAGCAACATGGACACCGGAGTGACGGAGGCCAAAAACGCATATATCAGCAATAGATAGATCCAAAGATCAAAATCAAGCGAAAAAGGAATTTGGGTGCCCAAATAGACAAAGTAATAAATCAACACCGCTCCGATGATGGAGATGATCGTAAAAGCATGTTTTATATTGGCGGTAAGTCTGCTGACGACGCCAAAAATAATGGCCAATAAGATAAACAGGATCGAGGCAGAAGCCACCTCTGGGTTGCTGATAAAGGTCTTGGCGATGATATCAGTAAAAACCGAAATCACCAAAATCAAGGTGGCAAAGCTAAAAATAATGAAAAGCTGTTTTCCTCTTTTCCCGATATTGTTTTGGATGATCACACCGATGGACTTCCCCTCGTTTCTCATGGAGGCCACCATGCTTCCGACATCATGAACTGCTCCAAAAAAGATTCCGCCTAAGAGAATCCAGATGACTGCGGGGATCCATCCAAAGGTGACGGCGATGATAGGTCCCACAATAGGACCAGCCCCGGCGATGGATGCAAAATGGTGCCCTAGCACAACAAAAGGCTTGCTGGGGACGTAATCCACTCCATCTTTATGGGTGTGGGAGGGCGCAATATTTTTATTGTTTATTTTAAGTTTATCGAACACAAATTTTCCATAGGTGAAATATGCGCCGACAAGTACTATAGCGGAAAAAACGATGAGGTAGCTTAAATGCATGATATTTTGAATTTTGTATAAATTTAACAGGCAAGGAATAGATGTTGGCATTGAACCTGCTTTCTTTTGCGCACAACCATTAAAAGAATAATCTGTTGAGCATCCAAAATAGCGTTCAATATAAGGAGAAATTTCATCCATACGCTTCCACAAGGTGGTATTTTTCCCACTTATGAGGGAACTTGACAAGCGTCTTTTTGCTGTGATGATTCAAGGAGGTGGGGATGTGGAGAATCTATTGAGGGCGATCTTTTATATTTGATTTTATTAAACGGATAAGAAACCATAAATTTGCAGTCCATGAAAATAATTTTTCAGGCTAAACAAGAGAAATAACTATGGCTTGGTTTAAAAGAAAAGATGCCGGGATCAAGACTTCCACCGAGGAGAAGAAAGAGTCGCCTGATGGATTATGGTTCAAGACGCCCAAAGGCAACATCGTCCACACCAGGGAACTCAAGAACAATGCTTGGGTAAGCCCGGATGATGACTATCATGTGAAAATCGGATCTAAGGAATATTTTGAGATACTTTTTGATAATGACCAATTCGAGGAATTGGACAGGGACATGACGTCTGGTGACCCGCTGAATTTTGTGGACAGCAAGCCTTATCCTTCCCGTATTGAAGCCACAATGGAGAAGACCGACCTTAAAGATGCCGTCAGGACAGGGGTTGGTAAGTTAGAAGGGAAGGATATTGTGATTTCCTGCATGGACTTTAATTTTATTGGAGGATCCATGGGCTCGGTAGTAGGGGAGAAGATCGCCCGTGGAATCGATTACGCCCTTAAGCACAGGATGCCATTCCTGATGATCTCTAAATCAGGGGGCGCTCGGATGATGGAAGCGGGGTTCAGCTTGATGCAGATGGCCAAGACTTCCGCAAAGTTGGCTCAGTTGGACAATGCCGGATTGCCTTACATATCCTTGCTTACCGATCCCACCACCGGGGGCGTCACCGCATCCTATGCGATGTTGGGGGATTTTAATATAGCCGAGCCAGGGGCATTGATAGGTTTTGCCGGACCAAGGGTCATCAGAGAAACCATTGGAAAAGACCTTCCCAAGGGTTTTCAGAGTTCAGAATTTGTGCTAGAGCATGGCTTTCTGGATTTTATCGTGGATAGGCGGCAATTAAAAAGCAGATTGGCTACCCTGCTTACTTTGTTGGAAAATTAATCGGAACAAGATTCCCGGGTTCAAATAGCTAAATATTAGGTTTTTTTGTCCGGTTTTATTGAATATTAGATATATTTGTACTCCCTAATCAAGGGAATTAATATACTGAAAAAAAGAAAATTTCATTAAATGAGTTCAGTAATCATTACTTCGGTTGTAGCATTTACGTTGATCATTCTGCTACTTGTTTTTATATTATTGTTTGCCCAATCAAAACTTGTCACATCCGGCGATGTTAAGATAGTCATCAACGGTGACGAAGAAAATCCTGTGGTTGTTGCTGGAGGATCTACTTTGATGAGTACTTTGAGCAACAAGAAGATTTTCCTCCCATCAGCCTGTGGAGGTGGGGGTACTTGCGGTGAGTGCCGATGTGTGGTGGAAGAAGGAGGGGGAGAAGTTCTTCCTACAGAAGTGGGCCACTTGAGCCGTGCCGAACAGCAAGGGAAAGTAAGACTTTCTTGCCAGGTAAAGGTAAAGCAGGATATGAGAATCCGCATCCCTGAGGAAATTTTCGGTATCAAGAAGTGGGAATGTGAAGTAGTATCCAACTATAACGTATCCACTTTCATTAAGGAATTTGTGGTAAGGTTGCCGGAAGGTGAAAACTTAAATTTCGAGTCTGGTGGGTATGTGCAGATAGATGTGCCTGACATTACGGTTAACTTCAAGGAGATGGACATCACGCCACATCCTGAATTGGGACACCCCGAGAATGTTTACCAAAGTGACTGGGATAAGTTTGGGATGTGGGATTTGGTGATGAAAAACGACGAACCCCTGTTCCGTGCCTATTCTATGGCCAACCACCCCGCTGAAGGAAACATTGTGATGCTGACGATTCGTATTGCTACCCCACCATGGGATAGGGCGAATAATAGGTGGATGGATGTAAACCCCGGAGTTTGTTCCTCCTTTGTATTCTCAAGAAAGCCGGGAGATACGGTGTTTATCTCTGGTCCTTATGGGGAATTCCACATCAATCCAACAGAGCGGGAAATGGTTTATATAGGTGGTGGTGCCGGTATGGCTCCGTTAAGATCTCATATCTTCCATTTATTCCATACGGAGAAAACCAACAGAAAGGTATCTTATTGGTATGGTGGCCGTTCGAAGAAAGAACTTTTCTACGTGCCCCATTTTGAAGACATAGAAAAAGACTTCCCTAACTTTAACTTCTACGTGGGCCTTTCAGAGCCACTTCCAGAAGATAACTGGAAGATCAAGAAGGCTTTGGATGATAAAGAAGGAGATGGTTATGTAGGATTTATCCATCAAGTGGTGTATGACAACTACCTTAAGAATCATCCAGAACCAGAAGAAATTGAATACTACCTATGCGGGCCTCCAATGATGAACTCTTCCGTACTTAAGATGCTGGAAGATTTGGGAGTTCCCAAAGAAAATGTCCGATTTGACGACTTCGGTGGTTGATTTGAAAAAAAGACCCTGTTTTACAGGGTCTTTTTTATTGGGGACTTATTTTATTGGGTTATTTTTGATTGTTAGAACATCCCTTATCCATGAATTTATCGCTATTCTTTGATCCCATTTCGGATCATCTTATCCGTAAACCCCATGTTCATAATTCGTTTTTTATGCACATCAACTACTACGGGGAGATTTTTCCGGATCTAAAAGGAGCCCAGATTGCCCTTATCGGATTGACTGAAGTGCGTGGCAAAGAAGATGGCCACAGCATGGAGGAGGCCGCTTCTATTATTAGGGAAAAACTTTATTCACTCAAAAAAGGCCAATCCCATTACAAGGTAGTGGATCTTGGAAATCTCCGTTCCGGGGTGGATTTGAGAGAGACGAACATAAGGATCCGTACTTTGGGCGAATACCTGATGAAGCAACAGATTCTTCCCATTTATATCGGAGGAAGCCATGATCTCGATTACGGCCAATACCTGTCTTACGAAGGAATGAAGAAGCTCGTCAGTATGCTGACAGTGGATGCCAAGATTGATATGGAGGACGAGGGAGAACCGAATGAAGTACACTCCCAAGAAATAATCCTCCACCAACCCAATTTCTTGTTCAACTACTCCCATTTGGCTTATCAAAGCTTTCTCACGGATCGGGATTTGATCAATGTCATGGAAAAGCTGTATTTCGACCATGTGAGATTAGGGCAGTTGAGGGAAAATTTCAAAGAAGTAGAACCGTTGATAAGAAATGCAGATCTTTTGAGTTTTGATGTCTGCGCAATTCAATCCGCTGATGCCCCTGGAGCCGCCGATGCGCAGCCTTTTGGACTTACTGCCGAAGAGGCCTGCCAGATTTGCTGGTTTGCTGGGATGAATGAGAAACTGAGTTCCTTTGGGGTTTATGGGTATCAGCCTTCTTTTGATGATTCGAGAAAAAAAACAGCGGCAGTGATAGCGACCATGATCTGGTATTTTATAGAGGGTTTCTATCACAGAAAAGACAGCTTGTCTTTCAAGAGCACAGACTATATAAAATATACCGTTTCCTTGGACTCCAAACCCTCTATTCTATTCTTTTATAAAAGTAAGTTGAGCGGCAAATGGTGGATGGAAATCCCGAAGACCGACCAAGAGAAATACGACCGGGACACCATTGTCCCCTGCAGTTATCAGGATTATCTTACCGCCCAAAAGGGGGAGATTCCCGAGCGGTGGATCAATGCCCAGTTGAAATTGTATTAGAAGATGAATCTAATTACCAAACAGCAGCTTTCTTTGCGCAACGGACAGGATAGACCGGAAATTTGGGTTGCCTATAACGGGGTGGTGTATGACGTCAGCCAGTCCAGGCTTTGGAGGAAAGGGATGCACTATGAACATTGGGCCGGACAGGATTTGACGGAGGAGTTGGGGGATGCCCCCCACAATGAAAATGTTTTTGATAAATTTACGGCCATTGGACATTTAAAATGATTTTGATAGCAGATAGCGGTTCAAGTAAAACCGATTGGAGGGTCATCGATGATCAGGGAAAAGTACAACAGTTCAGGACCATTGGATTTAATCCCTTTTACCAGACTGCTGCCGAAATGGCTGTGGGAATGCAAACCCCGGACCTGCTGCAACTTAAGGGTAAAATAGCCCAAGTGTTTTTTTATGGTGCGGGATGTACTTCCGAGAAAAACCGATCTACCGTTGTCCAGACCATAAATAGCTTTTATGAAAAAGCCCTGGTCACTGTGGACCATGATTTAATGGCTGCAGCTAGGGCTACCTGTGGGCATGAGCCGGGCATTGCCTGTATCTTGGGCACCGGTTGCAACAGCGGCGACTATGATGGAGCTGATATCGTAGCCAACCGGCCTTCACCAGGCTATCTACTGGGGGATGAAGGGGGCGGAGCTTATATTGGGAAGCATTTTCTTCAGGACTTTATCTATGATGATATGCCTTCTCACATCCGCGAGCAGGTTGTGGTAGAATATGGACTGACAGACTTGATTATTCAGGAGAACGTCTACCAGCGCCCTTTTCCCAACCGTTATATGGCGAGCTTCTGTAATTTTATCAGCAAGCATAAAGCTGATCCTTATTGTTATCTGCTCTATTACAA
>DATGMS010000232.1:0-2960 GCA_035307285.1 Cyclobacteriaceae bacterium | reverse complement strand
CACTTGACGGGCTTCGCTCCCATCCGCCTTCATCACCCAGATATTGTCTCCGCCACCGGCATCGCTGGTAAAGGAGATCCAATTCCCATCGGGGCTGAACCTGGGTTGTACGTCATAAGGAAGGCCGGCTCGCAAGGCTTTGGCCGTACCTCCAGTAGCTGGAATGGTATAGATATCTCCCAACAGGTCAAAGACAATGGTTTTGCCATCGGGGCTGACGTCAAGGTTCATCCAGGTGCCTTCATCCGTGGTAAAGGCATGTTCTTTAAAATTCCAGTCTTCGCCGGGATTAGACACATCCCACTTGTCAGATTTGTCTTGAGCATTTAAGGTAAAGAAACTGAAAAAAGCCAATACAGGCAGAATGGAGTACTTTAGCATATTTCGATTAACTTGAGTGATTGATTGCCGCGACCATTATTTACCGCAAGGTGCGCGAGGGTTTTCAAAGAGGCTCTTGGTTCCTTGCGCCCCTGTTCCTGGCGTACGTTGCGGTTAAGTCTACAATTTAATTAGAACCTGCAATATCGCACCATTCCGCTTATGTCGCAAAGATTTATGGACAAGCATGTTGTTTGGCGCCACTCCGTCCATCCTGTTACACATCTTTGCAGATTATTTTGTATTTTTGAATATAAACCTATTTCATATGCAAACAACATTTCGTTTGAAGGCGAAAGACATTAGCATGTCACTCCTTGACTCCCTAAAGACCTTGTTCGAAGGTCAAGAGGTAGAAATCATAGTCAAATCTCTTGAGAAAGAAAAAGGGGGTTCCGACGAGGATGGACACCAAAAGCTATTGGAGATGGTGAAAGATAATCGCCGAAACGCACCGATAGTTCCGCAAGATCTAGACATACGAAAGATGATCGATGAAGCCCATAATCCTTGGAGTACGTGATGAACTATATCGACCTCTATACTTGTAACATCAAAGATTTTAAACGCATCCAACCACACACATCTTTGCAAATTCATTTTTTGTAACAAGAAGGGAATGTTTACTTGTAGCTTTCCCCCTCTTGAATTCCTCTTGAAAAGCCCCATCTAAATCCTAAATGATTTTTTTGATGGAACAAATTTCTTAAACTTGCGTTTTCAAGGTCAAAGTGTTGAAGCAGTGACAAAACCTCATCTTATCCTATTGGCTATCCTCATTCTGCTCACGTCGTCTTGTGCGATGAAGCACCTGCTATGGGATTTTATGGGGGCGGACACCAAAATTTCTGCTAAAGCCTTGCCCGCAAGCGGTGGAAATAGTCTGGAGGATGCCGAGATGCTTGCTCTTTGTTTAAGTAGCGGATCTGCCTCCTCTTTGGATGAAGCGGATTTTTTGCCTAACCTGCTTTTAAAGGCTCCCCTATTGCTGCTTCTTGCTGCTGCGTTCATTTCAACATGGGCGTTTGTTTTACTTTTTCAACACAAGAAATTACCCACTGTATTTAGTACCCGCAGTTCATGGAACACCATTCCCATTTACCTCAAACTGGGACGCTTGGTTTATTACGGCTGATTTTTTTATGTGTATTCTTTTCCTAAAGGATTAGAATAACCGCCTATTTTAATTTCTGTCAGCCCTTGACAGGTCGTTTTTCCATTTTCCAAAATTCTAGAACATGAGCAACAGAATTATGCTGTCTTGTCTCTTCCTGTGGCTATACAGCATAGCGGGATTTGGCCAAGACAGGCAACCGCTTTCCTTGCCCCAGATGTGGGAACAGGCCTATAACAATTACCCCAGTTTGGAAGCCTATCAATCACAGTTGCGACAGGCTTTTTATCAAAAGAAGCTGATCCAAAACAAATATTTACCCCAAGTCCTGCTGCAAGCGCAAAATACCGTGGGTACCAACCAATCAGTAGGGGGCGCCTTTTTCCCCTTACCGGGAATCTATAATATCGGCGGATCCGAGGTCGGTATTCCTTCCGACCCTTCTGCCAATACATTTGGATCCGTGATCATGGATTGGAAGTTTATGCAGTTTGGCAAGCAAAAGAAATCCGTGGAAGCCAGCAACATCCGCATCAGCCAAGCAACTAGCTTAATTGAGGTCGAAAAGCTGGCTATCCAAACAGAACTAAGCCGGAATTATATTGAGGCTCTTTATCACCTACAGATGGTAAGATGGGCAGAGGCTAGTCAGTTACGGCTTCAGTCACTCTTTAACGCAGCCAGAAGTATGGCCGATGCGGGGATTTCCCCTGGTGCCGATTCTCTACTGATCAAAGCATCCCTGCAGGAAGCCGCCGCCTCCCTGAATAACTGGAGAGGCCAAAAAGAGGAAAGCGAGGTTTTACTGGGCATGTGGATTGGTATGGCCCCAGACCACATCGCTCTGGAACACACTCCTTTGCTCCAGAAAGCTGATGGTTTTGTCAAAGAATCAGCTCCTGTCAATGCCAGCCATCCGCTTTTGGCTTTCCGTCAGGATGAAATTCAATATGCCGAAACTGCCAAACAGCTGGCTAATGTAAGCGTTCTTCCCTCATTCTCCTTATTAGCTGGCGTTCAGACAAGGATACATTCACCGGCTTTGGGAAATCCAGTGCTAGAAACATGGAGCAACTCCTATCGCGCGCCGGTCAACAACTACTTGGTAGGATTGGGCACGAGCTGGAACATCAACGGATTTTTTGATCACAAACTGAACAAGAACCGGCATCAGGAGGAAATCGTCCAGCGACAGGCGGAAGCTGAGGAAACATCCTTAAACCTTCTTAGCCAACAACAAATCGCCGAAAGGCAGTTAGCGCAGGGAGAGCATCAAATCGAAAACGCAGAAGAGGCCCATAAATCCGCAGCCGAAGCCTTCCGGCTTTTTGAATCCCGTTACAACAGCGGGCTGATTTCCATCACAGAATTACTCCAGATCCAGGACATTTTGCAGCGGACGGAAAAAACGAGAATTAAAGCCTACTATCAATATTGGATGCAGCAGGTGGATCTGGCCTCCGCC
>DATGMS010000231.1:0-14246 GCA_035307285.1 Cyclobacteriaceae bacterium | reverse complement strand
TTGGAGAATAAGTAGGGCCTTGACCGTTGCCTTAACAAGTCAATAATCTCTTTTTTTCCGGAAGTGAAGCCACCTGAAGCCCCTCCTAGAGCCTTACCTAATGTTCCGGTAATGATGTCCACTTTATCCATCACTCCTTTCAGTTCATGTACTCCCCTGCCCGTGTCACCCACAAATCCAGTAGCATGGGATTCGTCAGACATGACCAAGGCTTGATACTTTTCTGCCAGAGCAACAATCTTGTCCAATTGGGCTACTGTACCATCCATAGAAAACACCCCGTCTGTAACAATAATCTTCTGAACAGCTCCTTTATCTTCGGCATCTCTCAGCTGTTGTTCAAGGTCCTCCATATTGTTGTGTTTGAATCTAAACCGCATGGCCTTGCAAAGCCGTACTCCGTCAATGATAGAAGCGTGATTTAAGGCATCAGAAATTATGGCGTCCTCTGGGCCGAAAAGCGGCTCGAAGATTCCTCCATTGGCATCAAAAGCGGCTGCATATAATATAGTATCTTCCATGCCGAGAAACTCGGCTATTTTTCTTTCAAGCTCTTTATGAATATCCTGGGTTCCGCAGATGAAGCGAACTGAGGACATCCCATATCCATGTGAATCAATCGTGTCTTTTGCCGCCTGTATTACCTGTGGGTGGCTGGATAGGCCTAGGTAGTTATTAGCGCAGAAGTTCAGCACCGTTTGACCATCCGAAGTAGTTATTTCAGCTGATTGGGGAGAAGTGATCACCCGCTCCCTCTTGAACAATCCCGCATTTTTAATTTCTTCTATTTCCTTCTCTAATTGAGGCTTTAATTTATCGTACATTTTTTTTGGGTTAAATTAAACTTCATTTTCTTACATAAAATTCTGTAATAAAAACAACTTGTGTGAAAGAGGCAAGCCTTAATTTATTAATTTTGTACCAATTGTTCTCAAAGATAGTCAAAATCCACCAGCCAATTAATTTCAGAAAACGCAGAGAAATTTTGTAATGGAGAAAATATTAGTTACCGGTGCCGCCGGACAATTAGGATCCGAATTGACCCGATCACTCACTGCACTTTACGGAGGAGAGGCCGTTATCGCTACAGACATCAACCCATCCCATCAGCACAAATTTGATTTTTGCAGGTTTGAAACCCTTGATGTGATGGACGGGGAGGGCATAAAACGCCTTTGCAAAAAAGAAAATATAAAACAGGTGTACCATCTGGCTGCTATACTTTCCGCAACCGGAGAGAAAAAACCGCTGTTGGCATGGCAGGTCAATATGGATAGTCTTTTAAATGTTCTGGAACTCGCCAAAAACATTAAGCTCGACAAGGTGTACTGGCCTTCCTCGATTGCGGTCTTCGGGCCTAATAGCCCCCGCCATCAAACACCCCAAGATTGTATCATGGATCCTGATACTGTCTACGGCATTTCGAAGCAGGCTGGAGAACGTTGGTGCAATTACTATTTCCAGAAACACAATGTGGATGTCCGAAGTCTCCGGTACCCAGGCTTAATTGGTTATAAATCGCTCCCGGGAGGAGGAACTACTGATTACGCAGTGGAAATTTACCATAAGGCAATTGCCGGGGAGAATTATGAATGCTTTTTACGAGAAGACACCTACCTTCCTATGATGTATATGCCCGATGCTATTCAAGCAACCCTAGACCTGATGGATGCTCCCAAGGAAAATATAAGAGTCAGATCCAGCTATAACTTGGGGGGAATCAGCTTTTCGCCAAAAGAAATTTATGAAAGCATAAAAGCGGAGTATCCCTCCTTCGAAATCACCTATAGGCCTGATTTCAGGCAACAAATCGCCGATTCATGGCCCGACAGCATAGATGATTCAGCAGCCAGAGAAGATTGGGGATGGCAACATCGTTTCGGCCTCCATGATATGACGTCGGATATACTGGCACACTTGCCTGAGTTCTATCCGGATTTGCAGAGGAAATTATAGTTTCCGCTTACGGTCAATTTTATCAAAAATATCTTAGGTAATAACCACAGTGTGAATAATTTCTACATTATGACGGGAAACAGGCCAAAGATGGAAAAAACTGTCAGGCGGGTCACCAATTATCTATTCTTCCATTTATGTCATTTTTTTATTTTATCTTAGGCTATGGAAACGATCTCTCGACGTAATTTTGTTAAATTTTCCGCTGCATCAGCTGCGGGTATTATGCTGTCCCCGACGCTAGGATTTTCATCAGCTCCCGCCAGGTTATTTAAGATCAGTTTAAATCCCTTTGCCGTAGGCGTTAATTTAGGACAGGAAGAATTAATAGATAAGGCGCTGAAATACGGTTTTGAAGCCATTTTGCCTATCCCTGCCCAATTAGCCGAAATGCAGACAGGTCAGAGAAGCGAATTTCTCGCTAAAATGAACGCCAATAATCTGTCGTGGGATGCTGCAGGGCTGACGGTTGATTTCCGAAAGACAGAGGACCTGTTCCAGCAAGGTTTGGCCGATTTACCGAGAATTGCGGATAGCTTACAAAAAAGTGGCGTACGGAGAATGTCTACGTGGATCATGCCCACCCATCAGGAATTGACCTATATTGAAAATTTCAAGCAACATGCCTTCCGTTTAAGGAAAATTACCGAGGTGTTGATTGACTATGACATCAAGCTCGGCTTGGAATACGTCGGCCCAAAAACCTTAACTTCCCTGCACAAATACCCATTTTTGAGTAGCATGAAGGAGGCTTTCGAATTAATCCATGAAATCGATGTTCCTAATTTGGGCATCCAGCTCGACAGTTTCCATTGGTATTGCGCTGAAGAAACCCTTGCCGATTTGGAATCATTGACCAATGAGCAGATTGTCACCTGTGACCTAAACGATGCCACCGCGGGGCGTTCCGTGGCGGAGCAGATCGACGGAGAAAGAGAATTGCCTGGCGACTCTGGGGTGATTAATCTTAAAGGTTTTATAGACGCATTGGTAAAAATAGGCTACGACGGGCCGGTACGGGCTGAACCTTTCAATGCAAAACTTAACAATATGGAAGATGCCGATGCCTTATCCGCAACGGCCATAGCCATGAAAAGAACCGTTAATAACGCCTGACGGAGATGGTCAACCTCCTGAAACATGTTCCATGATTTCCTCTTCCTGAAGTCCTAGAATTAACTTTCCGTCGGGAAATCGAAGAATAGGTCTTTTTATAATGCTGCTGTTCTCCATCAATATAGGATACGCAGTTTCCCCTTGGTTTAACAAATCCTTTTGTTCATCCGACAATTTCCTAAAGGTGGTTCCTTTTCTATTAATTACCTGATCCAAGCCTACTTCTTCGGCAAAACCTTCAAGTAGTGATTTACTTGGCTTCTCTTTCTTATAATCTAAAAACTCATACGTAACGCCTTCCTTTTCCAGTAGCTGAAAAGTTTTCTTCATGGTGTTGCAGTTCTTGATTCCGTAGACTTTAACGCTCATAATTTATTCCTTTAACGTTAAGCAGTAGGTTGGCCAAATTCCTGCCACTATTAGTTATCCTGCGATTCTGTTTATCGCTTAGTTACCAGACTTGATTTCTCCTGATTGAAAAACTTTTTTTCTGTTTGTTTCAACTTGATATAAATTTATTTGGTTTCATCCTCATTTATTAACACCCTCGAACTATAAAATGGCTGCCCTGGTTTTCAAAGTCGAAGGAATCATTTCTAAATTCATCGCAAATGCAACTACTTTTTTCATGTTAAGTACATAAATATGATAATTCTAAGGATTTATATATTTTTCAAATATATAACTTTATTGAATTCATGAAGTAAAAACTTGTAAAAAACTCTTAACAAAGACATTTTTAATAAATAACATATAACATTTCAATGTTTTACATTAGGGTCGTGGCTTATTTTTAAACAGAATTATCTTCTAATCCCTCCATTTCTCGCCTTGCACTACGTACTTTTCTTTGATAAGTTTCTCATTCAGCTCGAATCCAAAACCAGGTCGGTCGCTCAATTGAATATGGCTATTAACGATCATTTCCTCCTTATATAGCCCAACACATAAGGGTCACCATTGATGCCTCGCCCTGCACGGTTCATTGGGTTAATCAGGTTTATACCCTAATTTTTCACTCGCCCAAGGGATAAAATATTGAAAGTTGGGGGCGTCTGTATGTCCGCCATCATGTTGGCGCCAAGCCAATTCGCCATCAAGCATACTCGTTAACATGGGAGGCATCTCTTCTTTTCGATAATCATTGGAAACCCCTAAATCTTTTACCCCCAGCAATTTAAATACAGATCCGGCAGCAACAGTGGCTTGATAACTCCCTTTTTGGTCTAGCCAAAGCGCATCGCCTTGTTCTGGAATCCCGTAACTAATGAATGTTAGTCTAGGAGCGGCCAATGCCAGGAGTTGGTGGGAATCAACTTCCAAATCGCAACCAGTCATCTTTCCAAATTGTCCTTTTTCTGCAGTATACTTAATATAATTACCCGCCATCCAGTGATATCCTCCAGACCCACCAATGTTTTCTACAGTTTCACCAAATATCCTACGATGAAGGGTCGCGCCACCTTTTCCGGATGAACCAATTAAACCTAAGGCAAACCTTGGTTCAAATGCTAAAGTTACAAGAGCTGCTTTTCCATAACGCGACACACCTTCAATACCTACTTTTTTAGCATCCACCAAAGAGTCGGTTTCCAAATAATCCAAGCCACGGGCCGCACCCCAAGCCCAGGCTCTTAAGGCACCCCATTGTTCTGGTGTACGGGGTCGCCCTTTATTTACCAAGCCTATGATACCTCTGGTGAGTCCAGCACCATTATCCGCTTGAATACTAGCTGTTGAAATGGTGGCATAACCCCAGCCAGCCGCCAACAATTGCTCGGTAGGAGGTGAGTTGCCATCTACAGGTGGTGCAAAAAAATTTGGACCCGCTAAACGAGTAATGGGTTGGTAAGCAGGGTAACGCTCAAAAATCGCTTTCATATCAGGGTCGTTGGAGATCATCATGTCTTTGAAACTCTTATTGATTTTTTCCAAATCAACTGTACTCGGTTGCGCAGGAGCGGGCAATTGAGGGTTGCCAAACATCATAAGTATTGGTACTGGACCTTTTACATTGGTAGGTACAACCACTACCATGTCTATATTGACATCAATTAAGGGATAGGCACTGTTATCAACTTTGCCAACTAACTTTTTAGCAATAACGGGAATACGTCCTACACGTTCGTTATCAACAATTTCCGTATGCCAAGCAACGCTTGGTAAATTGTCGGGTACGAGACCATAGATTTCTCGTTCAAAAATTTCAGCAATCTCCGGTCTTCTAACATTCCACCACATCTCTGGCGTAGTGACTTCTCTACCTTTTTTCGTTACTAGAATTTCAGGCAATTCAGGACATGGATTGGCTATGGATTCATCATAATTTGCCGAGTTTGGGTGTGTGGGATCGCCGCTCTTACCCGGCCTTACCTCTTCAATACCCAATTGTTTCATCATATTGGCATGGTCCTCCTGGGTTGTGAAGGTTGTTGGAGGAGGATATGTACCTGTGTCAATGTGCGTCTGTGCAAAGGTGATGTTCAAAATGCCACACAGAAGCATTGGTAGTGCTAATGATTTCATAACATTAAATTTTAGTCTATCAGTTAGATGGTAATCAAATCTAGAATATTTTTTAAAAGTATATGAAAAATATTTTGAAAAACACGTAGTGTTCAGGAGAAAGAACACTATTTCATCTTCAGTTAGCACGTCATACTATCTGTCAAAAAACAATGTTCGAAGTTTAGACTCCCCACCTCAAATATCTATTTCTGCAAAAATTACTCAGCATTATTTTAGCAGTTCAAACCTTTCTGTACAATTTGGTAAACGCATTCTTTTTGATGCAGCTAATACAACATTCACCTTATGAAATTGTATGGCATCATTAATGCCGATGATTCGGGATAATCGACATGTTAAAGATTGTGGCGCGAGCTTTGTACGGTAACCCGAAGAATTTAACCGTCGTTTTCTGCAAATGCTGACGTCACAAATTTAAAACTAAACCAACTTTATTATGACCAACTCAAAGTTATCAAAACTCCTTGTCCTTCCCGCACTCATGTTCTCTTTTGCAATAGGTGCCATAGCTCAGGAAGTACCGGCTGTTCCGCAAGAAGTTAAAGAAGACTTTACCGACGAACAGTACGAGACTTTTGTGAAAATCAACATGGAAGTCATTCCAATCCAGCAACAGGCAGAGGGGGAAATGGTGGAAGCCATTACCGAAAAAGGCTTGGATGTGACCCGGTTCCAGGAACTCGCACAGGCACAGCAAGCGGGTAAAATCACTGATGTCTCCGAAGACCCCGAAGAAATCAACGCATTTAACCTAGCAGGTCAAGAAGTGCTAGAAGTGCAAAAAAAGGTGCAGGGAGAAATTAAACAAAAGATCGCAGACAATGAAATGGATATCCAGACCTTTCAACAAATCTCCTTGGCTTATAACCAAAGCGAGATTGTAAGAGGCAAAATAGACCAATTGCTGCAGGCCCAAGAAGTAAATGAAAACCCCTAACCTAATAAAAGAACCCTTGGAGTAATTGCTCTCAAGGGTTCTTTTATATTTTACTACTACGAACCCTACTAAAAAACAATTTTGTTGATCAGCTTCCTTTCGCAATCTCTCCCTCTTCAAAATTAATTACGGGTTCATTACATGATCATACAGAATTTCCGTCAATCCTTGAGGTTATCACCTCTTCCTAAATTAAGCTCCTCCGAGCACCTCACTCAAAGATTCTTCATTGACCTGGATGATTTTTTCCAAATGTTCCTGTTTCAAGGCAGTAGACAAGAAGAGGCTTTCAAACTGCGAAGGGGCTAAATAAATCCCCCTCCTTAACATGGCCTGAAAGTATTTCCCAAACATGACCGTATCCGAAGTTTTGGCTGATCCAAAATCCGTCACAGCTTGGTCGGTGAAAAACAAGGTAAACATGCTCCCCACATGGTTAATCGTATACTGCAAGCCTAATTTGTCCAAGCTCTGTCGGAATCCGCTGACCAACGTGCTTCCTATTTGTTCCAGCTCCAGATAGACAGAAGGATTTTGCCTTAAATGATCCAACATTGCAAAGCCGGCGGCCATGGCAATTGGATTTCCTGATAAGGTGCCCGCTTGATATACGGGACCAACTGGGGAAACATAATCCATGATCTCCTTCTTTCCGCCATAAGCCCCTACAGGCATACCTCCACCTATGATTTTGCCCATAGTTGTAAGGTCTGGAATCACGCCGAACAAGTCTTGTGCGCCCCCCAGTGCCAACCTAAACCCAGTCATTACTTCATCGAAGATTAATACAATACCTTCCTGATCCGCTAGGGTTCTTAATCCTTTTAAAAACCCATCCTTTGGCAACACCAAACCCATGTTACCAGCAACCGGTTCCAATATAATTGCTGCAACCTCGCCTTTATTTGCATCAACCAATGCTTTGACCGCATCTAAATCATTGAAGGGCGCAAGTAGCGTATCTTTCGCGGTGCCTTTGGTAACACCCGGTGAATCGGGACTGCCCATGGTCACCGCCCCGGACCCTGCAGCAATAAGGAAGGAGTCGCCGTGCCCATGGTAATTGCCTTCAAACTTGATAAATTTGTCCTTTCCGGTATAACCCCTCGCTAAACGGATCGCGGACATCGTCGCCTCCGTACCGCTATTGACCATCCGTACTTTTTCGACAGAAGGAACCAATTGGCTGATTAATTCAGCTACTTGCACCTCCATCGCAGTCGGCGCGCCAAAGGAAGTTCCTTGTTCCATGGCCTTGATCACGGCTTCTCGAACTATGGGATGGTTGTGGCCAAGTACCATAGGCCCCCAGCTGTTGATCAATTCTATATAAGCGTTATCATTTTCGTCAAAAATATAGGCTCCATCTGCGCGTTTAATGAAAACAGGGTTTCCTCCTACTGCTTTAAATGCCCTAACTGGAGAGTTAACTCCCCCGGGAATAAATTGTTGCGCCCTTGCAAAAAGAGCTTCACTTTTATCAATATGCATTTCCTAAATTTTATTCTACCTCCAGTGCTCCATTGCTTAACTTTAAGATGGGCACGAAGTTGTTTGAATTACTGTTTTTGAAGTCAAAACCAAAGGTTAGCTTACCGTCTTGGAAGGCCGCTTGGTCCAAATTCTTTTTAAAATCAAAGCCCTTGTCGCTATTTACAACGTTGGTGATCCAATGGATAATTTCATAGCCCAAGTGGGCATTTAGTCCAGGATATACATTATACGTTTCAAAGAATTTTTCCCTAAAATCATTGACTTCATCCTTGGTAACACTCACCGTGTTGTTTCCTATAAAATGGAAGTTTTGTATGTCCAGCATTTCATAGCTCGCAAAATTAAAATATAACCAGCTGTCCAACACCAGCACCGGAATCTCCGTGGTGAGTGATTCCATTACCGCAAATGTGGGAGATGCGATGTTGGGATCATCAGAAAAAATGACTATCTGGTCAACTCTTGAACTACGTCCGGCTCCCACAGATAAGTTTTCAAAAAAACTCCGCATGTCCCGGCCAGCCACTTTTCTATTGTCGACAATTTGATAACCCATTTTTTGGGCCAGTTCACTATATTGTCTTGCAAGCATTTCATCCCTTGAAGTACTTGAATAAGCGATGGCAATTCGTTTGCCGGGCAACCTCTTGCTGTACTCCAAAATTCCCTCACTCAGAGATTGGATAGAAGGCCGAAATAAATAAGAATATTCATGGCTTTTCTCCTCGTAGGCAATATTGGAAAGTGGGTTGATAAAAGGAATTTTCTGACGTTCAGCAAAATTAGCTACGATGTCCGCCTCTTCTGGATAAATGGGTCCGACAATAACATCAGCTACATGAAAGAACGGATCCTCCAAAATCTTTTGTACTACCCCCGTTTTCCTTTCCGTATCAAAGGTTCTCACAATCAGGGAAACTCCGCGCTTCTTCGCCTCAACAGCGGCAAAATTGATCCCCTGATATAGTTCAAAGACAAAATTGTTATCATCCAGACGCCTGACGCCAGACCCTCCAGTATAATTAAATGGGAGAACAACCGCCACCTCTAGCGTCTGGTTCAACTCTTTCTCTGAATCGGATTTCTCCGCGATTGGGCCAAAATCTATATTCTTTATCCTGTCATATACCTCCTGCTCCCCTGCAGAAAGGATACTGCGGCTTTCGAATTGCTTTCGGAGTGCCATCACCAGCCCCTTATTGGACTCGTAGTTGGGCAAGTTGACGATCAGGACGCTGGTGGAAATGTGCTGCAAAAAATCATAAGAAGCCCTGTAAGCTTCCTCCAATATTTGCTCCTGCTGAATTCCCTTAATTTCTGAGAGCGCTTCAGAAATATTTTGCTGCTGAAAATGGCTTAGCGCCAATAGATAACTCGCCTCATCTTTATGTTTCCAGCTCCTTGTCCTTATAAGTTGCTTAAGCGCATTGGTAGCCAAATCATAGCGCCTGCTTTGATAGGCGGCTCTAGCATAATGGTAAGAGGCATAATTAGCTACCTCGCCATAGGTATCCACATCCAGATAAGGACTTAAAAGATCCATGGCTTGGCCATAATTACCATTGGCTATCATCTGTTTTGCCTGTCTATACCCGGAAAGTGCTTCTTGAGCTGTCAAGGGAAAGGTGGCAAAAACAGCCAGTAAAATGGACAATAAAGAAATTTTCATAAAAGATGACGTAAACGTTTCTAGATTGAAAACGAACAATGAGTTCAATTATCAAATAACATACCCAAGTTAAGGAAAAAGAATGCGAAAACTATTCCCACTCAATAGTAGCCGGTGGCTTGGAGCTAATATCATATACCACCCTGTTTACACCTTTAACTTTATTGATGATATCATTGGATATCTTCCCAAGAAACTCATAAGGCAAGTGGACCCAATCCGCCGTCATTCCATCGACAGAGGATACCGCTCTTAATGCAACGACCTTCTCATAGGTTCGCTCATCACCCATTACCCCTACAGATTGAACCGGCAACAATATCGCTCCCGCCTGCCACACATCATCATATAGACCATGATCTTTCAATCCTTGGATGAATAAATGATCCACCTCTTGCAAGGTATGTACCTTTTCAGGCGTAATGTCCCCTAGAATTCTAATAGCCAAACCTGGCCCCGGGAAGGGATGTCTTCCGATTATAGTTTCGGGTATTGAAAGCGCCCGGCCAACTTCACGAACCCCGTCTTTAAAGAGCGTGTTAAGCGGCTCCACCACTTTTAACTTCATAAAATCGGGCAAACCGCCGACGTTGTGGTGGGACTTAATAGTAGCCGAGGGGCCATTAACCGAAACTGATTCAATCACATCAGGATAAATAGTGCCCTGTCCCAGCCATTTAACATCTTCTATTTTATGAGCCTCTTCGTCGAAGACCTCAATAAATGCATTGCCTATGGCCTTTCTTTTCAACTCTGGATCAGACAAACCTGCCAAGGCATCATAAAATTTCTGTTTGGCATCTACCCCTATGACATTTAGTCCCAAATCTTTATAAGAATAGAGTACTTCTTCATATTCATTTTTGCGAAGAAGGCCATTATCCACGAACACGCAGGTTAATTGATCCCCAATCGCCCGGTGGATCAAAGTGGCGGCAACGGAAGAATCCACACCCCCGGATAGGCCCATGACCACCTTGTCTGTTCCTAATCTGGCTTTCAGATCGTCTATTGTCCTGTCAATAAATAAATCGGGAGTCCAATCCTGTGAACATCCACAGATCTGCACTACGAAATTTCGCAATAAATTCTTGCCTTCTGTAGAATGGGTTACTTCCGGATGGAATTGAATGCCGTAGGTTTCTTCGTTTTGAACTTTAAACGCTGCCACCCTAACAGAATGAGTGCTCGCAATTACATCGAAATTTTCCGGAAGAGTCTTGATGCTGTCCCCGTGGGACATCCAAACCTGGGAAAGGTGGTTCATCTCCTTGAAGAGCGGAACATGTGTGTCAATATGGGTAAGGTTAGCCCTGCCGTATTCACGGGTCTCCGAAGGGACTACCTCTCCGCCATTCTTGCTGGCAAGGAGTTGAGCGCCATAGCAGACCCCTAGGATTGGAAGGTTGCCTCTAAGAAGGGTCAAGTCAACATCTGGGGCTCCTTCATCTCTTACAGAACAAGGACTGCCTGAAAGAATAATCCCTTTGACCTCAGGCCCTAGTTCAGGTACTTTATTAAATGGGTGAATTTCACAATATACATCAAGTTCCCTAACTCTTCTGGCGATGAGTTGCGTATATTGGGAACCAAAATCGAGGATCAAGATCTGTTCTGTCATGCGCAAAGTTAACCAAGCTTAAAGAAAGGAAAAAATTGTTCGAAGATTAAATCAGAAGATTGTTTGGGCTGCTGAGAACTTGGATCGAAGAGTTATGGGTTGCAACATGAAAAATGCCGTTGTTAGACACAGAATTTTACAGTAATTCTCTTGTTGATGGTCTTCGATATCCCTTTTGCTTAAAAGCCGCGGAAAAAAAAGAGCAGAGAAAAGGAATTTCTTTTCTCTGCTCTAGCTATTCCATCGCTTGATACCAGAATTTCACCAGACATTAAGCCGCTGGCAATATTACTTAATACCCTGTCCCAAAGATAGATATTGTAAAAATTCGATTCTTGCCTGTTCTTCTTTCTCAAATTTGCCGCCATAAAAAGAAGTGACCGTATTGCTGTTGACATCCTTGATGCCACGCGAGGAGACACACATATGGTGGGCATCGATGATTACAGCCACGTCTTCGGTGCCGAGGATTTCGGTCAAAGCATGCCCGATCTGCATGGTCAATCTCTCCTGGACTTGGGGTCTGCTGGAGAAGTATTGGACGATCCGGTTAATCTTTGAGAGGCCAATGACAAATCCGTTTGATATATAAGCCACATGGGCTCTCCCATAAATGGGGACAAAATGATGCTCACAATGGGAAAAGCAGGTAATGTCTTTTTCCACCAACATCTCGTTGTATTTATATTTGTTTTCAAAAAGCTTGACCTTGGGCATATTTTTAGGATTCAAGCCGCTAAAAACTTCATTGATAAACATTTTTGCTACCCTTTTGGGTGTGCCTTTCAAACTGTCATCCGTCAGGTCCAATCCCAAAACATGCATTATCTCTTTGAAGTGGCCTTCAATTGCCGCAATCTTCTGTTCATCATCCATGTCAAACGCATCATCCCTAAGGGGCGTTTTATGGGAAGTACCGACATGCTCATCCCCTATATCATCTAAGGAAGTTTCAGCCTTAATTCCCATCGTATTCAACAAAGTTTCTTTCCGTTTCATATACCCGAACTGTTAACTCGTATTTTTCTTCGATTTTGGCTCTTAAAATATTCCAAATAACCACAGCAATGTTTTCTGCACTTGGGTTGATGTTTTTAAATTCATCGGTATCAAGGTTTAAATTTTTATGGTCAAACTTCTTTAATACATTCTCTTTTATCAAGGCGCTTAGTCTTTTCATATCAAAAACATAGCCTGTCTCAGGATCGATCGGTCCGACCAACTTAACTACCAGCTCGTAGTTATGTCCATGGTAATTGGAATTGTTGCATTTCCCGAAAACTTCCTGGTTCCTTTCCTCCGACCAGTTAGGATTGGTCAGTTGATGGGCCGCATTGAAATGCTCCTTCCGGTAAACTGCTACTTTCATGAATTCACTTTTTTGTTTATTATTATACCACAGAGACTTAGGATAACGTTGTGGATGTAGTTGCCCTTTCTAACACCTTGAGGGGTAAAATCAGTTCAAAACTAACAAAATAACCTGCAAGTACCATTTGCCGGGGAATTATTCTCTCCCTCAGTTAGTTTACCCGTATGAAACCAATAAAAGCCAAAAAACCTTTTATCTCACATGATTAGAATACTCACCCTATTTATCCTCTTCTCGGTCAGCCCTATACTTTCTGCAAATATTAATCCAACCGGCATCTTCAATAATGGAGATGAATTAAAGCCTCTTGCCGGCAATGTGGAGATGTTATCCAACCAGATCTTGGATAAACTTAAGAACGAATCTCAGCTCCCCCGAAAAGAAGTAGTTCAATTTGCCATCGCTGGATATATGAACCTTTTAGAAGAAGGAAAGATCAGCAGCGGAAGCCCACTCAGTATTATAGACTTTTCGTTACCTTCTTCCAAAGAGAGGCTATGGATTATTGATCTGGAGGAAGGAAAGCTTCTCCATCATTCATTGGTGTCCCATGGGAGAAATTCAGGCGATCTGATGGCCAAGAAATTTTCCAATGTCAACTCCAGCTTTATGAGCAGTCTTGGATTTTATGTCACAGGTGAAACTTATCAGGGTAAGCATGGCTATTCTCTCAGGTTGGACGGAGTAGAAAAAGGATTTAATGACCTGGCTCGGGAAAGAGCGATTGTCATCCACGGTGCCGATTATGCCAACAGAGATTTTGTAAAATCCACAGGCAGATTGGGAAGAAGCCTAGGTTGTCCCGCACTGCCAATGGGACTTCACAAAGAGATAATCAATACCATAAAAGGCGGCTCCTGCTTATTCATTTACGGGAACGATGATAATTACCTCAACAAATCCCCTCTTATCAACATTTAGATTTCTATAGGAAATTTTCGGAATATGGTATAGCCAAAGCTTCTGCCAACTTTCGGTCCATGTCGTAAACATCTTCCCGGACCTCCACTATATCTCCGTTTTGCCATACCGTAAGATAAAGGATCCAGACATCTTGGGCTTCGTTGAGTTTGACTGTTTTCTCCTCGTCCTGGTTCATGGCTTGGGAAATCTTTTCCTCATCCCATTCCTCAGCCTCTTCTAGTAAAATCTGTGCGAATTCCGCGGGATTTTCCATTCTGATGCACCCCGAACTAAAGGTTCTTTCATCCTGCGAAAAAAGTCCCTGCGCAGGAGAATCATGGATGTATATATAATGGTCGTTAGGAAACATGAATTTGACTTGCCCCAAAGGATTTAGCTTGCCAGGGGATTGCCGGATCAAATACGGAAAATCCTCCTTGCTCTGAAGTTTCCCCCAATTGATTTGTCTAGAATTCACCTCATTTTCCTGCATATCCAACACCTTCATGTTATTTTTAGCCAGATACCCTCTGTCTTTCTGAATGGCGGGTATGGCATCTTCCCACAAGATGGTTTCGGGCAAAGTCCATGTGGGGCTAAAAACCAAATAGGTCATCTCTGCTTTAAATACCGGGGTTTGGCGGTATTC